>JAUWGC010000182.1 GCA_030606625.1 Bacteroidales bacterium
ATTCCGGTTCCCGTAACCACGCCATCTCCCGGAAGGTATTTTTTGTCCATGTCAAAATCCTTTGCTGCGTGCTTAACAAAAAGATCATATTCATGGAAAGATTTCGGGTCAAGAAGTGAAATGATACGTTCACGTGCTGTAAGTTTACCTATGGCTTTTTGTTTCTTAATGGCCTTTGATCCTCCTCCCTGCAAGGCATCCCGCATTCTCTTTTTTAAATCTGATGTCTTGTGCTTAATGGCCATATTTCCAATATTTAATTAACTCATTCTCTTTATCTTACCATACCCTGTAAAAAAATGAGCATGTAAAAGTATATATTTTTATTAAAATAACAATTATAACAAATTTACATAAAATTTTTATTTGAATAGTACAATAGTAATACCAGAGCCCCCGTGTTCAATATGTTCATCCTTGAATTGTGCAATATCTCCAATAGTTGATAAATAGTCACGGATCACAGAACGAAGGATGCCATCTCCTTTGCCATGTAGAATGCTGACTTCCTTGATGTTTAATAATATAGTATCATCTATGTATTGCCGGATGACTGAAAGCGCTTCTTCTGCACGTTTTCCCCTGACATCAATTGAAGGCTTGAAATCAGCCATTTTTTTGTTGAGTTCACTGATAATATTCCCGTATGTGCTTTTTCTGTGCTTTTGTTTCCTGGTTTCTTTGTCAGTAACAACGGCTTTTCTCAATTGTTCAAGTGGGATTTTAATATTAACGTATCCGCTTAATACTGTGGCTGTCGTATCCTTAATTTCTATAATTTCACCTGTGAAATTATGCTTTAATAGTATTACTGTATCTCCAACGGATAATTTTGACCTTTCTTCTGGCATTTTTGAAACAACATGTTTTGGAGGTGGTATCTTATCTCTCTTACTCTTTAGTTTTTTATCCCGGATTGATACGGAAAATTTTTTTAATTCTGTTCGTGCCTTTTTGGTTCTTTCCCGGCTGGCCTGGGCTTCCTTTATTTCCCTGATGGTCTTCTCGATCGTCTTATTGGAATTGCTGATCATCTCAATGGCCTTTTTCCTGGCAGATTCCAGGATCTTATCCTTAGATGCTTCCAGTTCATGCAAAAGATTCTCGTACTTACTGATTATTTCAGTAAGGAATTCATCAGCGACTTTAAATTTTACTTGTTGTTTCTCTATATCTTGCTTTTCAATTTCAAGTTGTTGCAATTGCTGTTCAAAATCCAGTTGTGATTTCCCGGATATTTCGCCTGCTTTTTCAAGGATGTATTCAGGCAATCCTATATTACGTGCAATTTCAAAAGCAAAGGAGCTACCTGGTTTTCCGGTCTTAAGCTGGTATAAAGGTTGCATTTTCCTTGAATCGAACAACATGGCGCCATTAACAATGCTATTCTTTTCACCAGCGAGTAGCTTTAAATTAGCATAATGTGTTGTTACTAAACCAAAAGCTTTTTTAAGATTAAGCACTTCCAGTGCGGATTCAGCTATCGCTCCGCCTAATTGCGGTTCTGTTCCTGTTCCGAATTCATCGATCAAAAACAATGTTTTTGGAGTGGCATTATTTAAATAGAATTTGATATTCAGCAGATGTGAGCTATATGTACTCAAATCATTCTCAAGAGATTGCTCATCGCCAATATCAATAAAAATATCCTGAAATATCCCACATGTTGAATTTTCTTCCATGGGAACCAGTAAACCGCATTGCAGCATATATTGGAGTAATCCGACGGTTTTAAGGCAGACAGATTTTCCACCGGCATTAGGTCCTGAAATGATAAGAATTCTCACATTTGTATTAAGGTTAATGTTCAGTGGAACAACCTTTTTGTTACGAGCTTTATGAGACAGGAAAAGCAAGGGATGTTTTGCATTCTTCCATTCAACCAGTGGTTTATTCTTAATAATTGGATTGATGGCATTGATCTCTAATGCGAAGCTTGCTTTTGCACGAATAAAATCAAATCGCCCAAGTGTTATGTATGCATGTATAAGGCTGTCAATGTATGGACGGATGAAACCGGAGAAGTCCGTAAGTATTTTAATGATCTCTCTTTTTTCAGCAATTTCCAGTTCCCGTATCTCATTGTTAGTGTCAAAGACTTCTGTTGGTTCAATATAAACTGTTTGGCCACTGGATGATTCATCATGAATAAATCCTTTTACTTTTCTTTTATTTGCAGCAAGAACAGGAATAACCATCCTGCCGTTTCTTATCGTTACTTCTATGTTTTCTGATGTCCAGCCGGCTTTTTTTGCAAGTTTTAATGCCTGATTGATCTTTTTATCTATTGATGCCTGTTTCTTATATAGATCATTACGTATTTCCTTTAATAATGGTGAAGCATCATCCCTGATCATGCCTTTATCATTTATGATCCTGTTAGTGTGTTTAATAATACCCGGCTCAATGAATATCTGGTTAGCAATCGAACGTAAAGATGGATATTGTCCTTCTTCACAAGTATCAAAATAGTGTATACATTCAAGGATAGTGTGTAGCGATGTTTTAAGGTTAAAAAGCTGATCCGGCTGAATATAGGTTCCTTCGATCTTTATCCTGTCCAGTTCCGGGGTAAGGTCGAAATAATCCTGTGCTGGAAAGTGCCGTTCAGATAACAGGATTTGCCTGAATTCGTCAACTTCGTTAAGAAGATTAACTATTGAATCATAACTGTCTGCAAATCTAATCCTTTCCACATGCTCTTTGCCGAGGGACCTAATACAATGTTCCCTGAGCATGTTTCTCACAACATCGAATCCTACTTTTTCTTCAAATTTATCGGGGTAAATCATCTGTACAAAGGTACGAATATGAATCTTTAATATATGAGTTAATTTATTTCCGGTCATACTGGCCCATATTCTCTGCTTGATATTACT
>JAUWGC010000102.1 GCA_030606625.1 Bacteroidales bacterium
GCATCCTGGCAAGAATTCCCTATAGAAATTGGACATTTTTAATTTTTGAGTATTAATAATATGGAGAACATCCTGTTATTGTTTTGAAACTCCAAATCAATGTCTAATATTATTCTGAATGAAAGTAATATCGCTTCAATCATATATTTGATAAGAGGGAAAAAAGTGATGCTTGACAGGGATATAGCCGACTTATATGGAGTTAAAGCTACAAGGCTCAGAGAACAAGTAAAAAGGAATTTGGATAGGTTCCCTGAAAATTTCATGTTTCAACTTACTGAAAATGAGGCTGATTTTATGGTGTCGCAAAATGCGATACCTTCTAAAAAGCATCTTGGCGGATATTTACCATATGTCTTTACAGAACATGGAGTTCTAATGCTTGCAAATGTTCTCAGAAGCAGCAGGGCAATTAAAATAAGTATACGGATTATTGAAGTATTTGTCAAAATTCGGGAAATGTCACTTTCACATGAAAATGTTTTGTTAAAGCTTGAGAAAATAGAAAAGTCAATTACCGAACATGACAATAGTATTTTGATAATTTTTGAATATTTAAAGGAACTTGAAAAAGCAAGACAAGGCCAGTTAGATCAGGAGAACAGAAAAAGAATTGGTTTCAGGAAGTTTGATAAGGACAAAGACTGACATCAAGTTTTTCCATTCGAGGATAAAAAATTTATGCTTAACAATTCACCAACACATTATTGGATCCATTGGTGCATTATCAGGATTCCGCTTTATTCCATCTTCACTATTTTCCCCAATCCGGTATATTCGCCAGCCTGCAAACGATAGATATAAATGCCAGCCGGCAGATCACTCACATCAATCTCCATCTCATATTCCCCGGGCATTCTCACTTCATTCATCAATCGCTTAATCCTCTTTCCGGATATCTGAAATAAATCACATATCGTTAATCGTTGTTCGTTAATCTGATATCTCAGGCGCACCGCGCCTGAGCAAGGATTGGGATAGACCATATGCAACAACGCTTCCCCGGCATTCAATTCCCATGATGGAATTCCTGGATTGTAATCAACCTCTGCCCAGGCCATGCCAATTTCACCGGGGCCAGTACCCCAGTCATAGTAAATATAATAATGGGTGCCTTCAGCATTGATAATCGCTGAAGGGATTTCAATGTAAACATACCCCATCATAACGGCATATGGATCGTCGGAGATGATATATTGGGGATTATTTTCATCTTTATCCCAGTTAATACCATCAGTGCTGGTGGCGTAGCCAATGCCATATCCACCGGGTCCACAACCGGTATAAAATGCCTGGAACATCTCTTCCGTTTTGATAACACCGGCTCCCAGGACGGCAGCTTCATCCCATTCACCCGGTTCTCCAATTGGTATTACGGGATCGCTTTCAACATAAGGCCAGAATATGGTAGAAGGGTCATTATATTTCTCCCAGGTATATCCGTTATCGTCCGAGAATGCCATGCCTACCTGCCATGGGCCTGCAAGTCCATTTTCGTCACTGCCGTAATAAAACATCATCAGTCCCGAATCAACTTCTACCACTGAGCGGGGAGCAATTAATCCATAGTCCCAATCCCCAACCGGGCCACTTTCCAGGACAGGATCATCCAGCCTGGTCCAGGGTCCTTCGGGTGCCGGAGCTGAAGCTCTGCCAATGGTTTTACCGGGACCGAAAAAGGGATTGTCTTTGGCAGTGTACAACATGATCCATTCATCTTCCAGTTTGATGATGATTGCATCTGAAACTTCATGGGCGTCAAAACCTGTGCCATCCGCTGAGAAAACAGGCAATCCAAATTTTGTAAAGAAATTCCCATCGTGTGATGTGGCAAATCCAATTGAAGTTGGACTAACACCAATATTGATGCTGCCGGTATAGAATAAATAATAGATCTCATCCTCTTCATCATACATGATGGAAGGAAGAAATGCACTCCCTGAATCCCAATCCCCTATTTCTCCTTTTGACAATACCGGGTTGTATTCACAAGCATATAACGGTAAATTTGGTTCCTGGGCATTTAAGGGTAAAACAAGCGGAACCAGAGTGATTAGCATGATCGTAAAGATCAGTTGGTAATTTTTTTTCATAGTGACCTCCTTTTAAAATCGTTTAAATTGAAACATGTCATAAAGTTATGATAATAAAAAGGGTAAGTCTAACATGCATGTTTCATCTTTTGACAGATATGTTACATTTTGGCGAAGCACAAAGCGCAAAGAACAAAGCGTTATGTGCTTAGTCCGGGGTATGGGGATTGGTTGATGCAAATGCGGAAGGTGATTCTCCATACATCTGCTGGAAGCATTTGGCGAAGTAGGAGAGGTTGTTAAAACCAACCTCGTAAGCGATTTGTGTGACGTTCCCTTTCTTTTCCAGGAGCATCTGTGCTGCTTTGTTCAGCCGTATTCCACGGATGAATTCGCTGGCGGAATGGTCGATCAATGCACGCAGCTTCCTGTGCAGCTGCACCCGGCTCAAGGCCATTTCCCGGCCAAAAAGCTCCACATTAAATTCTGTATCAGACAGGTGTTCTTCAACAACCTTTGTTGCCTTTTGAAGAAATTGCTGGTCGGTCGTTGCAATGCCCGACACCGAAGAGATAAATGAGGGAAAGCCCGGCTTGCCAAGGTCTTTCACAAGAGTTTCCCTGAGTCTTTGTCTTTGTATGATCAGGTTCCTTATCCGTACCTGCAGTTCCTGCGGGTCAAAAGGCTTTGTGATAAAATCATCCGCCCCGGTTTCCAGTCCTTCGATCTTGCTCTCCATTGATGCACGTGCTGTGAGCAGGATGACCGGGATATGGCTGGTGCGCTCGTCGGTTTTTAGCTTTTTACATAGTTCAAAACCGTCCATTTTGGGCATCATCACATCGCTGAGGACTAGGTCGGGGATGTTTTCAATAGCCCTGGAAAATCCTTGTTCCCCGTCTTTGGCTTCCAAAATATTATACTCATCTTCGAGCTGGCCTCGGATGTAGATTCTCAGATCGGTGTTGTCTTCTACGATAAGTAAGATTGGTTTGTCTGGATCTGATTTAATTGAGTTCTCAATTTTCAGTTGTCGGTTCTCAGTTGTCAGTTTTTCTATATTGTCAATTCTGTATTCTGTATTTTTAATTGTCGATTTATTTTCTAATTTTTCTCCATCAGTCAAATGCTTATCTCCTATTGGCAAGTATACACCGAAGCAACTTCCGCTTCCCGCTTCACTCTTCACTTTTATCTCTCCGTGATGCAATTCAACCAGCTCCTTGGTCAGCGCCAATCCAATCCCCGTCCCTTCCTGATCTGCTTTGTATGTATCATCCGCCTGGTAAAACCGGTCGAAGATATGTGGTAATCTGTCTTCGGCAATACCTGAGCCTGTGTCGGAGACCGAGATAACAACACTGTTCTGAAGCTCGTGACCAGTGACCAGTGACCAGTGATCTGAATCC
Organism: Bacteroidales bacterium; assembly: GCA_030606625.1. Classification (GTDB taxonomy): domain Bacteria; phylum Bacteroidota; class Bacteroidia; order Bacteroidales; family B18-G4; genus JAUWGC01. Next base: position 3,443 of record JAUWGC010000102.1, read on the forward strand.
TGGATCTTGTATCCTGCAATCCTCACCTTTATTGATCCACCCTCGCCTGTAAACTTAAATGCATTTGAAAGCAGGTTATAAAGGATCTTTTCAATCTTATCCTGGTCTGCCCAGAGCATGATCTCATCTTTTTCGGATTCGAATTTCAGTTTGATGCCTTTTTGTTTGGCCAGGGATTCGAAGGATTGGTTATAGCCTTTGACCAGTTGTACAATATCCAATTCCTGTGCCTGCAATTTCATTTTGCCTGATTCCAGTTTTGAGAGGCTCAGCAATTGGTTAATGAGTTGTTTCAGGCGCAGGGCGTTACGCTGAATAATGTTCATATCTTCCTGGCTGCTTTTCGAGGAGGTCTCTTTTTTCAGGTTACGTAATGGCCCCAGGATCAGTGTTAACGGCGTGCGGAATTCATGAGAGATATTGGCAAAGAATCGTGATTTCATGCGATCGAGTTCTCCTAACTTATCTTTTTCTACTTTTTCAAGCTCAAGGTTTTGTTTGAGTCTTTGGCGTTTCAAATCATATTGGCGAAGGGCATAGAGCATAGCGCTTAGGGCTATTCCATAAATGATATAGGCCCACCAGGTTTTCCATGGAGGGGGGAGGATGATGATGGCCATGCTGATGCCCTGTTCGTTCCATAAGCCGTCGTTATTTGAACCTCTGACTTTAAAGATATAGGAGCCGGGAGAGATGCCAGTATAATTGACAAAGCGGCGGTTGCCGGATTGGACCCATTCTTCGTCCACTCCTTCCAGTTTATATGCATACTGGTTTCTTTCCGTGTCCACATAATCCAATGCTGCAAACTCAAAGGAAAAGTAATTTTGATTATACCTCAGCATAAGGTGTTTCTTTTCCGTGATGCTGCTGTCAAGGGGGAAAGGCTTGTTGCTTACCTGGAAGCTGGTAAATGCCAATGGCGGCACTTTTTGATTTTCCTTTATATTGTCAGGATGAAAGCGGTAAAATCCTTTTCCGGAACCTCTTTTCCCGCCGACATGTATCTTACCGTCCCTGCATTTGTAGATGTTGTATGTGTAAATGTCTTCAAAAGGAACTCCATCTGAGAATCTCATTATTTTCACCATTTTATTCTGGCTGGCTGTTGGATTGAACCGGATCAGGCCCTTATCTGACGAGAGCCATAAATACTGATGATCCCCTTCTATGTCATAAATAAGATCTGTTTCCAAACCATTCCTGGAATTGAAATTTTTGAATGACCTGTCCAGGGGAGAATAACATGTTAATCCATGGTTCCCACCAAACCAAAGATCTCCCTGATGGTCCCTGAAGATGGCCATGGTATTGCCAAGTACATTACCGATATCAGCATCTGGTATAAACCGTTCAAACAGCAGGGAATCCCTGTTTTCTGGAGGGAGTAAAAAGAGCCCTTCCCCATTCGTAGCAATCCAGAGTGTACCATTCTCATCTTCATAAAAATCCCGGATATCAATGTGTTCCAGCGGAGGCTGTATGATTTGATGAAATTCTGTGATTTTCTCAGTTTCCGGGGTTTGATAGAACAACCCTGTTCCTATAGATGCGCCAACCCAATACCAGTCGTGTGAGTCTTTAAATACAACATTTATCCTTTCATATTGTAAAGCTGAACCGCCTCTGATTAATTTGCAATGTCTGAATTCATTATTTGCCTGATCGTACAAGAATAAACCATTGTTCACGGTACCTGCCCATAAGTGACCATTATTGCTTTCATATATCGAGTAAATGAAATTACACCATTGGTTATAAATATCCGGCAGGTAAAAAGTGTAGTGATCGATCAGGTTCATTTCCTGATCATACTTAAACAACCCGCCCTTTTCTGTTCCCACCCATGTGTTACCATGCCGGTCTTTGCAAAATGAAGTTGCCGTATGCAACTGGTCTTCTTCCGGGGTTGGGTTGATCTGGTAGTATTCATAATGGGTGTTCAATAAGTTCAATATGGACACCCCGCTGTTTTCATTCCCGATCCAAAGCAAGCCGTCATCATCGAGATACATGTTTATGATTAAACTATATGCCAGGCTGTTTGGATTGGAAGGATCATGATGATACTGTTTGTTGGTTCCTGCTTCGATATTAAATCGGTTTAACCCCCAAGCTGTTGATATCCATATGGTTTGATGGCCGTCAAGTGGATTGGTAACGATATTTTGGATTGAGAGATCGCTGAGGCTGTTTGGATCCCCTGGCTGATGTTCAAAAATAGTGAGCCTGTTCTGATTGGCATCAAACATCAGTAATCCACCTACGCTTGCAAACCAATAGATACCTGTGGGATTTTCAATGATCTTTCTATAAGAATAAGTTCTAAAATCATCCTTGGTCCCAAAGAGATCATTGAAGGAAATGTATTCATTATCATAATTGAACCGGTATATGCCATCGACCATTTTCAGGAACTCAGGGTCATGGTATGTTTTTTCTTCTCGGTCGAAGATATAAAGGCCCGCCCAGGTACCTACCAAGAAGTTCCCCTTTGAATCCTCAAGCATACAAATAATAAAATTTCTGTAGTTTGCAGGGTTGATGGTGTCATACTGATAGGTGTTAAAACTATCAGTAGAGTCAATATATTGATGCAATCCTCCTGTTGGTGTACTCACCCACAGCGTCCCGGATTTATCCTGGTAAATGCATATGATCCCGTTTGTCGCAAAAGTAGATGTGTCGGGATTTGGATAATATCTTTTGAAGTTGTCACTTGCCCTGTTGTATTTGTTCAAACCATACCAACCAGACCCAAACCAGAGGATCCCATCCTTGTCTTCGAATATTGCATATATGCTATTACTGGAAATGGAAGATGGGTCTGCAGGGTCATTTTTATAAGATTTAAACTGGTATCCATCATACCTGTAAAGCCCGTCGAAGGCCCCCAGCCAGATAAACCCTTTGGAATCCTTAAAAATACACCATACGGTTGCCGAGGTAAAGCCTTCTTTGGCCGTAAGATGCCGGAACATTGCATGCTGTGATTGCGCAATACCAATAGATGCATACAGGAATAAAAAAGAGGATAGAAAAGCTGCAACTACCCTTTTTGCCCTTTTGCCCACCAAACGATTCATGACGATGAGTAAATGTTTAATATTTAGATAAAAATACTAAATTTTCTGTTAATTTTAAAATATTGAACAGTTTTTGGCAGGCAGGCGCCTTCCGCTTCAAGCTTAACACTGCCTCAGGCGGGAATTCACGATTTCCGCCTCACGATAAAGCTTGCTCCCTACCAATTACTTTCGTATATTACACATCCATATATTAATCCTAGTCAAGCATGAAAAAATTATCCCTAATCCTGATCTTGCTTATCACTCATACAATAGCATTATCTCAATCCTGCCTCCCTGAGGGTATAAGCTTTCATGTGCAATCTCAAATTGATAACTTTCAAACCAGTTTTCCCAACTGTACTGAGATAGAAGGTGATGTAACCATCCAGGGAAATAATATCACTGATTTAAATGGATTAAATGTTTTGACATCTATTGGAGGATATTTATACATTAAAGGGAATCCTAACCTAGCCAGTTTAACGGGCCTTGACAACATAATTTCAATCGGTGGTGACCTTCAAGTCAACTCCAACGATGCCCTGACAAGTTTAACGGTACTTGGCAATTTAACTACCATCGGGGATAGCTTATTAGTTGAAGGCAACAATTCTCTGACCAGTTTATCGGGGCTTGACAATCTGTCTTCCATAGGGTGGTGTCTTGAGATTAGCGGCAATGATGCCCTGACCAATATGACAGGGCTGGAAAGTTTAACTTCCATCCTAGGATATCTTGAGATTAACGGCAATAATGCCCTGACCAGTTTAATAGGGCTTGATAATTTAAATTCTATTGTAGAATATCTTCAGGTTAACGGCAATGATGTCCTGGGTAGTTTAACAGGGCTGAATAGTTTGAATTCCATCGGGGGATATCTTCAGATTTACGGCAATGATGCCCTAACCAGTTTTACAGGATTGGAAAATTTAGCTTCCATCGGGGGATATCTTGAGATACGCTACAATAATGCTCTGACCAGCTTAACGGGACTAGACAACATAAATGCTGGCTCTATCACCAGCCTTTCTATCCATAACAACAGTTCTTTATCAACCTGCGAGGTACAAAGCATATGTGATTATCTAGCGAGTCCCAACGGTGTTGTTGATATTTTTAGTAATGCAGCTGGTTGCAATAATCCACCTGAAATTGCAAGTGCTTGTGGAGTTTCATTACCATGTCTCCCTTATGGGAATTACTACTTTTTAAATCAGTCCGATATTGACACTTATCAAATCAATTATCCTGGATGTACAGAGATAGAGGGGGATGTAACAATTGATGGGAATGATATTTCAAACCTTATTGGCTTAAGTGAATTAACTGCTATTAAGGGTAGACTTGTAATAAAACATAATTCCTTATTAAATAGCTTAGCCGGATTAAAAAAACTAGCCACAATTGGCAGTTTCTTTTGTCTAAAAAATAATAATGCCTTAGTTAGTTTAAAAGGATTGGATAATTTAACTTCAATTGGAGAGTATTTTTGGATATCTGGTAACAATTCCCTTAACAGTTTATTTGGCCTTAACATCTTGACTAATGTCGGGGGACTTAATGTTAATAATAATCCTAACCTGAATTATTCATAAAAAAACAAAAATAATGGGGAAGATATTTTGTTATCTCATTGATAAACAATATCTTTGAGATGCAAAAAAACAATAAATCTTCCCCATGAGTAAAAGTAGTAATAATTATCCTAAACAAGGC
>JAUWGC010000139.1 GCA_030606625.1 Bacteroidales bacterium
CTGAATGTTTACATTAAGAATCCTGTAGAAACGACAATTCTTGTCATTTGCTACAAATACAAGAAGATTGATGCACGCAAATCTTTTGCTAAGTTGATCAAAGAAAATTGCGTTTTTTTCGAATCAAAAAGGCTTTATGATAATAAGATCCCTAACTGGATTTCATCGTACCTTAAGCAGAAAGATTATTCAATAACTCCCAAAGCTTCCATGCTGCTTACCGAATACCTGGGCAATGATCTAAGTAAGATATCCAACGAATTGGATAAATTGCTGATTAATCAGCCTGTGAAAACGGAGATCAATGATGCCATAGTTGAAGAAAATACAGGCATTAGCAAGGACTATAATATCTTCGAATTGCAAAATGCTCTGGGCAAAAAGGATGTCTTTAAAGCTAACAGGATATGCAATTATTTTGCTGCCAATGAAAAAGAAAATCCTATGGTTAGGACGATTGCTCTTTTATACATGTTCTTTTCAAAAGTTATGATCTATCATCGTATATCAAATAAATCAAGGAATAATGTTGCCTCTGTCCTTTCCATAAATCCATTTTTTGTAAATGATTATCAGGTTGCTGCAAAAAATTACAATCACCTGAAATTAAGCCAGATCATAGCTGGACTTCAGGAGTATGATTTGAAAGCAAAGGGTTTTGGTAATGTTTCAACAAGTCATGGCGAATTACTTAAGGAGTTGATTTATAAAATTTTGCACTAAAACTACTTAGCATTCTCCTAAAAACAACCACCAACCACTAACCACTAACCACTAACCACCAACCACTAACTATAATAACATTTATTTACTGATATTAAAAAGATCATCTATTAGTTCCTGATATTTTTCCTGTATAAAGACTCTTTTAAGCTTCAGGCTTGCTGTAAGCTCTCCTGAGTCGATTGACCATTCCTTTCCGAGTATATCAAAGCTCATGATCTTTTCCGTATTACCAAAAAAAGAATTGTAATGGTCAATTTCTCTCTTAAATCTGTTTTTAATTACTTGCATGGTGACCATTTCTTCGTTAGTAGTATATTCAATGCCTTTAACAGCGCACCATGATCTAAGGTGGTTAAAATCAGGGACGATTAGTGCGGCGGCATATTTTTGGTTTTCTCCGGTCACAATGAGCACATCGATAAAAGGTGATTCCTTCAACTTGTTTTCAATAAGTTGGGGACTGATGTATTTTCCAAGTGAAGTTTTGAATATCTCCTTTTTCCTGCCGGTTATGCACAAATGACCATCTGAGTCAATAGTACCTATATCTCCTGTATGCAGCCAGCCTTCTTCGTTGATCGTTTCCCTTGTAAGTTCCGGTTCTTTAAAATAACCCTTCATTACATTCGGGCCTTTGCATAATATTTCACCATCTTCAGCGATTTTGACCTTTACATTAAAAAGTGGTTTTCCAACAGTCCCCCATTTCTGCCCACCTTTTTCAAAAGTATTAACTGCAATCACCGGTGACGTTTCTGTGAGACCATATCCCTGAAGAACCGGTATTCCCGCCGCTGTGAATATCTTTGAGAGCCTGGGTTGTATTGCAGCGCCTCCGGAAACAATCATCCTAAGGTTTCCTCCCAGAGCTTCTCTCCATTTTTTAAAAACCAATTTATTTGCAATTGATAATTTGATCTTGTAAAATAAACTTTTTCCCTGAAGCTCATAATCATTTGCCAGATTTACTGACCAAAAGAAGATTGTTTTTTTTATTCCTTTAAGATTTCTTCCCTTAGCAATAATTTTGTCATAGACTTTTTCAAGTAAGCGTGGTACTGTGGTCAGGATATCTGGTTTCACTTCCCTTATGTTATCGGCAATAGTACCCATACTCTCCGCATAGTAAATTGAAATGCCAATATAGTGGAATGTATAGATATTCGTTCTTTCATAAATATGGCATAAAGGAAGGTAACTTACTCCTTTGCATGTCTCATCCAAAGGAAGAATTTTGTATATACCTTCTACATCGCTTAAGATATTATTATGTGTAAGGATTACACCTTTTGGAATTCCTGTTGTTCCTGAAGTATAGATCAATGTTGCAATATCGTCTGTTTTTATGTTGGCTTTTATTTCTTCCAGTTTTTTTTGATTGGGATTTTGTTTTCCCAATTCAATCAATTCATTTAGATGCTTTACTTCATCTATGTACTTAAATGTATACAAACCTTGGAGCGAGGGGATTTCAGGTAAGATATGTTCTATTTTCCTTAATAGTTCTTTACCGGCAACAAATACATATTTAACCTCAGCATGGTTCAGTATGTATTTATAATCGGACTCACTGATTGTTGAATATATGGGGACATGAATAGCTCCGGTTTGAAGAATGCCCATATCAAGAAAATTCCATTCAGGACAATTATGGGAAATGCTTGCAATTTTATCTCCCGGTTTAATTCCTAATTCGAGGAAAGCGTAACTAATGTTGTTGGCAATTTCAATATACCGGTCTATATTGTATTTCACCCATTTCCCATCCTCTTTTCCTGTCACTACATCGTCCTTGGACATGAATTTCTTTTTATAACGAGGCAATAAATCAAAGATGCGAGTCAATTCCATTCTGACATAATTTATATTGGCTTGTTATATTTTATCTTTCACCCATTCCCTGGCATTTACGAATGCTTCGATCCAGGGAGAGATCTCGTCGCTGGTCCGTTTTTCGGGATAATATGCCCATTGCCATGGGAAAAAAGCTCTTTCCAGATGCGGCATCATAATAAGATGCCTTCCGTCATTTGAACAAATAGCTGCCGCCGCAAAATCCGAACCGTTTGGATTACCAGGATATTTTTCGTAGGTATACTTAACAGGGATGTTGTATTTATCCTCGAAATAGGGGAAGCAGAATTTGCCTTCACCATGGGCTACCCATATTCCCAGCCTGGAACCGGATAGTGATCTTAACATGACTGATTCATTTTCCTGAATGCTAACGTTTAAGAAGGCAGATTCAAATTTATTCGAATCATTCATCATCATCCTGGGCCTTTCGGGATGGTCAGGGTATATCAGGTTTAACTCAGCCATTAACTGGCACCCGTTGCAGATGCCAAGACTAAGAGTATCTTCTCTCTGGTAAAACCGGTCCAGGGTATCTTTTGCTTTTTTGTTATACAGGAATGCCCCTGCCCATCCCTTTGCCGAGCCAAGTACATCGGAATTGGAAAACCCACCTGTGAATACGATAAAATTGATGTCATCAAGAGTTTCCCTTCCTGAGATCAGATCAGTCATATGAACATCCTTTACATCAAATCCTGCAAGGTAAAGTAAATATGCCATTTCCCGGTCCCCGTTGACGCCTTTCTCCCTGATAATGGCTGCTTTAATGCCCGTGGGTTTCCTGCGGTGAAGGTCTATGCCGTACTTAGATGCCTTACCGCTGAAATCATTATTGAAAATGAAACGGAGATCCTGTTTTTTAAAATTATTAAATCTTTCCAGTGCCAGTTTTTCCCCTGACTGTTTTTTGTCAAAAAGATAAGATGTCTTGAACCATACATCTCTCAGATGGCTGATATCCAGAACATATTCCATCTGGCCTTTATTGATAACTACCTTTTTCTTTTTGGATGTACCGCCGATTATCCTGTAATCGATATCATTTTTTTGCAATTCCTTTTCAATAGATTTCAGATTTTTGACCTGCAGGATAATACCTGGATTTTCACTGAAGAGTATTTTGATAAGATCAGTTTCAGCAATTCCATCAAGGTTTATTTTCATTCCTATATCATTAACAGAGAAGGTCATCTCCAGCAACGTAGTGATCATTCCGCCGGCGGAGATATCATGGCCTGCCTGAATCTTACCTGCTGAGATCAGGTTCTGAACGGTATTAAAAACTTTCCTGAAATACTCCGGATTTTTTACTGTAGGCGTATCTGTTCCCAGACTTCCTGTTAGCTGGGCGAAGCTGCTGCCGCCGAGCTTAAATTCATCTTTCGAGAGATCAATATATATAATAGAGGATTTAAAATCATATGCCAGGAATGGACTGATGACCTTGCGAATATCACTTACTTCACCGGCTGCAGAAACGATAACTGTTCCGGGAGAATAAACCTTTTCGCCATCAGGGTATTTCTGGGTCATTGAAAGGGAATCCTTGCCAGTCGGGATATTGATCCCGAGGTCTATCGTAAAATTACTTATGGCTTCTACCGCCTGGTATAATCTTGAATCCTCGCCATTGTTTTTTGCAGGCCACATCCAGTTTGCACTAAGTGATATTCCATCCAATCCGTTTTTGATCGGGGCCCACATAATATTGGTCAATGCTTCTGCAACGGAAAGGATGGAACCGTTGGCCGGATCGATCAGCCCGCTGACCGGTGCATGGCCTATGGCAGTTGCAATGCCTTTCCTGCCCTGGTAATCCAATGCTGCGACACCAACATTATTAAGTGGTAGTTGGATAGTGCCTGTACATTGTTGCCTGGCAACTTTACCGGTCACGGAGCGGTCAACTTTGTTCGTCAGCCAGTCCTTGCAGGCAACTGCTTCAATTTGCAGAAGTTCCTCAAGATAGTCTCTGAATTTTTCCGTAGTATAATTTATTCCGGAAAATTTCAGCGGCCGGGTGGAATCTTTGATAACGGTTTTTGGCGGTTTGCCAAAAAGATAGTCCAGTTTTAATTCGATGGGATTTCCCCCATTTTTGTTTTCAAAGACCAGTATTTTATCATCGGTTACTTCACCCACTTCGTACATCGGAGCTCTTTCCCTTTCCGCTATTTTTCTCAGTAATGGTAAATCTTTCTTCCGTATGATCAAACCCATTCTTTCCTGTGATTCATTACCAATAACCTCCTTGGCTGAAAGGGTGGGATCACCTATCGGAAGCTTTGTTATGTCGATCTTGCCTCCGGTCAGTTCTACGAGTTCACTGAGGGCGTTGAGATGACCTCCCGCACCGTGGTCATGAACAGAGACGATCGGGTTCTTATCAGCTTCGGCCAGTGCCCTGATGGCATTTGCAACGCGTTTTTGCATTTCTGGATTGGCCCTCTGGACGGCATTCAGTTCGATGGTATTATCATATTGCCCCGTATTAACTGAAGATACGGCTCCGCCACCCATGCCGATCCTGTAATTATCGCCTCCCATGACAATGATAACATCACCTTTTTCGGGTATTTCTTTCTGGCTGTCTTCTTTTTTTCCAAAGCCAACACCCCCTGCAAGCATGATGACCTTATCATATCCATATTTTCTTTTATTATCGAAATGTTCGAATGTAAGCAGGCTTCCGCAAATGAGGGGCTGACCGAACTTATTACCGAAATCACTTGCGCCGTTTGAAGCTTTGATCAAAATATCTTCAGGGTTTTGATATAACCATTTTCGGGCTTTTGTATATTTTTCCCATTGCCTGTTCTTTTCAAGTCTGGGATAGGCAGTCATATAAACTGCAGTACCTATGAGGGGCAAACTGGCTTTTCCACCAGCCATCCTGTCACGTATTTCACCTCCCGTTCCGGTAGATGCACCAAAAAATGGCTCCACAGTGGTTGGGAAATTATGGGTTTCAGCTTTCAGTGAGAGAACAGCATC
>JAUWGC010000049.1 GCA_030606625.1 Bacteroidales bacterium
AATGCTGTCCGGAACATGTTTCGAGCATACATCAAGAGTCACCGTGAAAGTGCCCGCAACCATGTAAGTATGTGTTACATTCTTGCCGATGGCAGTATCTCCGTCGCCGAAGTCCCAGAGCCAGTCGGTAAAGCTTGCATCACCTGTGCCGTTGAATGTAACCAGATAGCCCTCGCAGCTGGGGCTGGGGTTCATTGTGAAATTAATATCAGGATCTACAATAACTCTCTGGTGTATTGTCGTATCAGTACATCCGTTATCATCGATAACAATCAAAGAGATGTAAAAGGTTCCTTCCAGGATATAAATATGTGTAACATTTTGACCTGATGCGGTATTTCCATCTCCAAAATCCCAATCCCAGCTGATGATATTGTTTGTGCTCGAACCATTAAATGTAATTAATTCTCCGACACAGCTTGTATCATTGGGGCTGATAGTAAAATCAGGGTCAGGTTCCGGGTTGATTGTTAGGATCATTGTAGAAGTGTCATTCCCGCAAGGAGAAATTCCATAAGCAATAATGGATAGATTAACAGGGCCCAGTTCACCGGCAGCCGGATAGTAGATAGGAACTACGATAGACGGATCATTGAATGACCCCAGTCCCCCAATCCAAAGTACGGAATCATAATAATCTGCTGATGGTATAACCGGAGCATTAGAAAAGTCATATGGAAAATATTCGCAAATGGAATCATCTATACCTGCATCTGCAATAGATTGTGGGATCATTGTTAAATAAACCGAATCAACATCCGGGCAAGTGACATTAGTTACAGTTACAATATAAAGTCCGGTTGTATTGGGAGTAATTACCTGTGTTGTTTCTCCTGTATTCCACAGATACTGCTGATATCCCGCTCCGGCATCAAAATATGCCGTATTGATTCCACTATCACATATAACTGTATCGGGTCCTAAATCGATATCAGGGTAAGGTATTACAGTTATGTTTACGGTATCTGTAGCAAAATTCCCAAGAGTATCAAAAACCATAACAATATAACTTGTATCGGAAATAGGGTAAACAGGCTCATCAGGATTAAATCCAATTGGCCCGTGGTTCCAAACTACATTTGTATCGGCTGTATTTGAGCAGAAAATCATGACTTCGTCAAGGCCCCACGTATCCCAACCTTCACCGCTGGTTGTGATTTGTATATATTGGAATTTAGTAGCTTGGCTTACTGCTTCTGGTGGTATAGGACAAGAGTATTGGTGCCACCAAAAAATGGAATTAATTTTCCATCGCTCTTCACAATGCGATGGCAACGGGGGGGAACAATATTCTATAGGATCCCAATATCCTCCAGTTCCTGGTTCATATGTAATAAATGGAGGGAATTGAGAATTTTCACCAATTGGATATATATCAGTGCCTGGAAAATCAGTCCATGTCATACCATCATCTATTGAATATTGCAAATGAACGCCTTCACCTGGTGCGTCGGGGTCTTCGCAAGGAGACCCTTCCCCGAATGGCCAAGGTGGGGGAGTGTTGTCGCCTACTGCACGGCCGTATCTCATCCAAAATTTAACAAAGCAATTTCCAACAGTTATATCAAAAGAATCCGTTACTATTGATCTACTTCCGGTTGGGGTAGCTCCAATCCACATATAAGGACCTTCTGGTCCGGGACCGGGTAAATATTCTTCGATATCAGGATTGGGATCTACGCAACCAAATTCCGGAAATGATGGGTTGGCATTTGCAGAACTCCAGCCAACACCCAAACCATTCTCAAAGCCATTATTCATGAAAAAATCGCAGGAACCTTCAGATCTTAACCAGATAGAATCACCCAGACAAATTATTGTGTCGTTTGCAGGGGAGGTTATTTCAATAGCACACGTCTGACTATAAGCAACATCATAGAATATAAAGAAAGTTATTAGTATTGTTAAAAGTATTTTTGTTTTCATTTTTCAGCAACGATAGCTCAAGTCAAGGGTGGCCTGATTTATTATTACTTTTATCAATCCTTCTACATAATGAGACGGATATGGTGGTAATTCTGTGGCAATTTACGAAAAATTACCAGGCTATACAAACTAAGTTGAAACTTTTAGGGGAGTAGTTGCCCGACCAGGGCTCGAACCTGGACTCTTCTGATCCAGAGTCAGACGTGTTTCCAGTTACACCATCGGGCAATTGGGAGTGAGTGTGAGTTAGAATTACAAAGTTATAAATTTAATTTTATGCTACAATGATTTGCTGATTTTTGCCCATGTATCTCTCAGAGGTACAGTTCTATTGAAAACCAACTTATTTTCCGTAGTGTGTTTTGTGTCGACACAAAAATATCCGATCCTTTCAAACTGGAACATATCACCTGGCCTGGCATTTTTCAGGCTGGGTTCTAACTTCGCGGTAAGGACTTCAAGGGAGTCAGGATTAAGATAAGTTTTAAAATCTTCTCCCTCTTCTACATTATCGGGTGTATTTTTGACAAACAGCCTGTCATACAATCTTACTTCTGCATCTATGGCATGATTTGCTGACACCCAGTGCAGGGTTCCCTTGACTTTTTTGTTGCTATGGGATGAACCGCTCTTGGTTTCAGGATCATAAGTGCATTTTAGTTCAATTACTTCGCCTGTGGATGGGTCCTTCACTACCTCTTCACATTTGATAATGTAAGCAAATTTCAGCCTGACCTCACGTCCGGGTGCAAGGCGGAAGAACTTTTTCGGAGGATCTTCCATAAAATCATTTTTTTCAATATATACCACTCTGGAGAAAGGCATCTTTCTTTTTCCCTGGCTTTCATCTTCAGGATTATTAATGGCATCCATCTCTTCAACCTGGTCATCGGGATAGTTGGTGATAGTTACTTTAAGAGGGCGCAATACTGCCATCACACGGTTAGACCGTTTATTGAGATCCTCGCGCACACTATGTTCAAGTAACGCAACATCGATTACGTTATCTCTTTTAGCAACACCCACACGGTTTGCGAAGTTCCTTATAGATTCCGGTGTATATCCTCTTCTCCTCAAACCTGAGATAGAGGGCATCCTGGGATCATCCCATCCGTCGATATATCCATCTCTGACCAGTTCAAGTAACTTACGTTTGCTGATAACAGTAAAGCTCAGGTTTAGCCTGGCAAATTCATATTGTCTTGGCCTGTATTCACCTTCTTTGACGATCTGGTCAAGGAACCAATCATATAATGGCCTGTGTATTTCAAACTCCAGCGTGCAGATAGAATGGGTAATTCTTTCTATGTAATCGGATTGCCCATGAGCCCAGTCATACATTGGATAGATGCACCACTTATCACCTGTCCTGTGATGACTGGTATGCATAATACGGTAAAGTATCGGATCTCTCAGGTGCATATTGGGGGAAGCCATGTCGATCTTGGCCCTTAAAACCCTTAACCCGTCTGGGAATTCGCCGTTTTTCATCCGTACGAATAAATCAAGGTTTTCATCGACAGGCCTGTTTCTGTATGGACTTTTAATCCCCGGCCGTGTAGGAGTGCCCTTTTGTTCACTGATAACCTCCGACGGCTGATCATCAACATAAGCCTTACCATCCCTGATGAGTTTTAACGACCATTCATAAAGTTGATCAAAATAATCTGATGCATAATACAATCGGTTATCCCAATCAAATCCAAGCCATCTGATATCTTCAATAATTGAATTAACATATTCTTCCTCCTCTTTGGTTGGGTTGGTATCGTCAAAACGAAGGTTGCAAAGTCCGTTGTATTTCTTTGCAAGCCCGAAATTGAGACAGATAGATTTTGCATGGCCTATGTGTAAGTATCCGTTTGGTTCAGGAGGGAAACGGGTATGGACACGACCGTCATTTTTTTTGTTTTTAAGATCCTCTTCAATGATCGCTTCAATGAAATTCAGAGATTTTGCAGGATTATTGCTTTTCTCCGCCTGGTTTTCCTTCTGCATATTTGGTTTGTTTTTTTTAATCGAGATGTTCATAAAAATTAAGCGGTAAAAATATGATTTAATTTAAGGTAAATCAATAACTACAATAACTTTATTTATATTCTTTGATGTTGCTTTTGGTCAGAACTTCATCAGGATGCTTTGTACGGAACCAACATAACCGCTACCGAACAGATTTACATGTACCATAAGCGGATAAAGATTACAGATATCAATACGTTCTTTCCAGCCTTCTTTCATGGGGTATTCCTGGTTGTATGCATTATAGAAGGAGTTTCCGAAAACACCGAAGAGCCTTGACATGCCAATATCCATTTCACGATGGCCGTAATAAACCGCAGGATCGATGATAACAGCCTGTCCAAGTGCGCCCACTATGTAATTCCCGCCCCATAGGTCACCGTGAATTAGTGAAGGAGGCTCAACAGGAAAGATTTCAGGTAGATGATTATATAAGTTATTAAACTGTGATATCAGTGATGAAGAGATCAAACCACTGTCTTTAGCTAATTTTAATTGCCGTTCAAGCCTTTCTTCAATGAAGAAAGAGATCCAGTCCTGGTTCCTGTTGTTCCATTGGTAAAGGGACCCGATATAATTATCATGATCCAGTCCGAATTGATCGGATGAATGTTTATGAAGTCGTGCCAGTGCAACTCCAAATGCTTCCCAGAAATCATTTCTTTTGGATATGGAATCAATATATTCCAGGATGATGTATGCATGGTTGCCGGTTGTGCCATGATCAATGACCTTTGGAACATCAATTTCTTTGGTTTCATGAAGCAACTGTAATCCCATGGCTTCTTTTTCGAACATGCCGGGATAACGAGAAGCATAATTGCATTTGAAAAAAAATTTTCCTGCATTGGTTTCCAGAAGGAAAGCCTCATTAATAGATCCGCCAGACAGGGGCCTGGTATTCAGTATTTTTACAACTTGATTGAATTTGACTGACAGACTGGATTCAAATTTTCCGGTAAGGATATCAGGAAGCATAAATGGGTTAAAATTTCACCGAATATAAGAAATTCAAACCATATATGTATCGGAGGTTTTAGTTTTTTTTACAATCCTGTCGATGATCACCAATGAACATATAGAGATCAGTATGATAAGGGATATCGTAGACAGCTTAACTGATCCAAAGAGATCACGGAATGAATTCACAATGCTTTCGAAAAATGGGATGAACATTGTTTTATTAATAGTGACATTTTGAAAAATATTTTCTATGAAAGAGAAGTCAAAAAATATCAGAAAAACGATCAGGATAATACCGGAAAAGGCAATAAGCAGCCACATATTATTGGATAATAACGGCTGTGATACATCTGTTTCAAGGTTATGAACAGCCCGGATATTATTCATTACTTTACCGGTAAATTCCTGGCTGGGTTTATCCAGATCAGCTTTAATAATAAGTTTTTTGATGACTTTGTCCTGTATATTATTTTTTGTTTTCATGATCATTTTTTTCAAAGCTAAACCGCAAAATTGACTTTTTCACCAATCAAATGATAAAGCTCCTTGTAGATTTTATTTCTTATCCTGTGTAGTTTAACCTTTATGTTTGATTTGGAAAGGTTTGTAATTTCACTGATCTCTTCAACAGATTTTTCCTTAAGGTAAAAGAGTGTAATTATCAGATGGTCTTGTTCATTTAAGTGGTTCAGAGCTATTTTGATCAATCTTTTTTGTTCATCTTCTGGTTTGTCAAGTATCTCCAGGTTGTTTTCATCGAAAGAAAAATTGTCAACGGTTGTATCATCCATTGAAATGGTTTCAGGATTTTTTTTCCTGATCCTTGAAATGGAAGCATTATAAGTGATCCTGTAAATCCATGTAGAAAATTTGGCTTTTTTTTTGAAATTTTTCAAGTGTTCGAAAGCTTTCATAAAAGCATCCTGTGCAATTTCTTCTGCATCTTCCCTGTTTCTAATGATCCTGTTGGCAATTGTAAAAACCATATCCTTATGCTTATTGACCAGTATGGCATAGGCATTGGTATCACCATTCAATACCTTGTCTATGTAATAATTATCTTTTTGAAAGCTCATTTAATGTATTAGACGATTGAAAAATGCAATGGTTACAAAATCGGAATAACTGTTATTCTTCATATTTTAATTTCTGTTGTACCAAGGTATTTTATCGCTTTACAAGGTTTTGGATATTGCCCGGAGGTTTATGCTATTTTACAATTAAAGACAGGAAAAATACACAATAGTTGGAAATTGGTGCCTGTAAATTATGAATCATAGGCCCATTTCACATAGATGGCACCCCATGTGAATCCTCCACCGAAAGCTGAAAGGATGAGATCATCTCCTTTTTTCAATTTGTTTTCCCATTCCCAAAGGCATAAAGGAATGGTTGCAGAGGTAGTATTACCATATTTTTCAATGTTGATCATAACCTGATCCTTATTTATACCCATCCTGCGGGCGGTAGCCTCGATGATGCGAAGGTTGGCCTGGTGCGGTACAAGCCAGTTTAGATCTTTTGGTGCAAGATTGTTTCTTTTCATGATCTCAACTGAAACATCAGCCATATTGGTTACGGCAAATTTAAAGACTTGTTGGCCTTCCTGGTAAATGAAGTGTTCTTTGGCTATAACAGTGCGGTATGAAGCAGGTTTAACGGATCCTCCACCTTTCTGGTAAAGATGGAAACTTCCGGAGCCATCTGTCCTCAGTATAGAATCAATCACTCCCAGTTTTTCACTGGTGGGTTCGAGCAAAACAGCTCCTCCGCCATCACCAAAGAGGACACAGGTTGTCCGGTCGGTGTAGTCGGTCATACATGACATTTTCTCTGCACCAATGACGATAACCTTTTTATACGTTCCTGCCTCAATAAATTTTGTAGCTACGTTCAGGGCATATAAAAAACCGGAACAGGCAGCGTTGATATCGAAACTCCAGGAATTCTTGATACCTACTTTGTCTGCAATGATAGCTGATGTTGCAGGGAATGCAAAATCAGGGGAGACGGTTGCACAGATCAGCAATTCTATATCATTTGGATTGGTACCTGATTTTTCCAGAAGTCCTTTGATAGTTTCAACGCCTATATCCGAAGTTCCTTTTCCACTTTCCCTCAGGATCCTGCGTTCCTTAACGCCGGTTCGTGTCATGATCCATTCATCAGAGGTGTCAACCATCTGTTCCAATTCCTGATTAGTAAGAACATAGTCAGGAACCCAACCGTTTACAGCAGTAATAGCAGCTTTTATCTGACCCATGTTTTTTAGAGTTAGGATGAAGTTTTGATAAAATATCTAAGCATACTTTGTAAAGGCATCCTTGATTTTTGTTGATAACCCGGATTCATGAATGTTTTTGGAAAGCAGGATCATATTCTTGATAGCTGAATCGTTTGAAATTCCGTGTCCAACAACAACAGACGCATTGATACCAAGAATGGGTGTTCCTCCATGGTGTTTAAAGTCCAGTTGTTCAATATAGTCATCCATCAATCCCCTGTCTGATAGTAACTTGTGCATGGCTTCAATCTGTTTGAGAACAACATTGCCGGTAAAACCATCACAAACAATCACATCAGCCTTGGTTTTAAGTATATCTCTTCCTTCAATATTTCCAATAAAATTAAAATCCTTAGAATCTTTCATTAATTTATAAGCACTTTGCATCAGCATATTTCCCTTTTTTTCTTCTTCGCCGATATTCAGCAGGCCAACCCTTGGATTGTCGATTTTGTAAACATATTTTGCATAGATATATCCCAGTATTCCGAACTGGTACAGAATATCAGGTTTAGGGTCCGGATTGGTTCCGATATCCAGTAGAATGGTTTTGCCTCCATTTTCATTAGGAACAGCCACGGAAGTACAGGGACGTGTGATGCCGTCAATAGCTTTCACGCTGTATATCGAGCTGATGATCATGGCCCCGCTGTTACCCGCGCTGGCAAAAGTATCTATCTTATTATTTTTCAGATAATCAAAACCAACAACAATACTTGATTTGGGCTTTTGTGTATAAGCCTTGATGGGTGGTTCGGCCATACCAATGACATCAGGGGAGTGAACGATATCAAAAAAGTCAGGCTTAACTCCTTTTTCTGCCAGTTTACCGGTAATGATATCCTGATCTCCGAAAAGTACAATACGATCAGATTGTGGAAGCTCGTTAAGCGCTAGTATCGCACCATCTATGGTAGCATCAGGTGCGTAATCCCCTCCCATAACATCTAAACCGATTTTCATTTTTCAGGAATTATATTTAGGATAATTATCCAAGGAATATGTTTTTTTGTAATGATTATTCTCCTTTGGCAAGTACAAGTTTGCCTTTGTAGTAAAGATCTCCATCAACATAATATGCCCTATGGTAAATATGTACGGTTCCTGTAGCAGGACAAGTTGTCAATACTGGTGATTTGGCTTTATAATGTGTCCTTCTCTTGTCCCTTCTTGTCTTTGATATCTTACGCTTAGGATGAGCCATTTTGTTTAAGTTTTATTCTTTTGGTTCAAATTTAAGTTTATATTTTTTAATACATCCCATCTTGAATCTGAGGATCTGTCCTTTGAATGTTCTTCAAGTTTTCTGATGATTTCCGGGTTGCAGGTACTATTGCCTTCTTTATTGTATGGATGGATCCTTTTGTACGGCAGCATCAAAATGATGTACTCAAAAATAAATGAGCTGATGTTAATCTGATGCTGAGATTCTGGTAAAATCAGTATTTCGTCCGTTTCTTCATGCTTTTCTTCTCCGAACTTAACGATCAGCTTCTTTCTGCCCTTAACAGGCTGGTCATAATAACCTGAGCACCTGTCGCACATAACATTGGCATAACCATCGATTTCGAATTCAAAAACAAGCATCCGCTCATGTTTTTTAAATATTACGTTCACTTGTAGTTTACCCTTTATTACTTCAGAGAACGGGAAGTTTTCAAAGAATTCATCACTGATATTGTATTTGTAATGATGTAGTCCGTTTTTCAATCCGAAAAATGGAATTACAAATTGTTCAAGGTAATCCATTCTATTTTTTCATTTGAAAAATACGGCCTGCAAAACTAAACATTAATATTATGAATTACAAATATCCGAAAAAAAAGCTGTCGGTGATGTAATAAATAAATGTATAGAATTATATGGACATTTTGTAACAGGAATAAAAAAGTGTTGTTAAAAAATTAACGGGAACTTATGAAGTTAAAATATTAAATATTTACTTTGCATAGGCATTTTATTTTTATAAATATTTTAAATGATTGAGTTATGATAATAAATAAGATGATCGCATACGTCTTGCCTTATATGCCCAAAAAGCTTGTTTGGGCCTTCTCAAAAAGATACATTGCAGGAGTACATATTGAAGATGCCATCCGCGTAGCTAAAAAGCTTAACATACAAGGTATAAAGATTACAATTGATTTGCTTGGAGAGTTTATTTCCGATCTTGGTCAGGCTGAAAAGAACAAACTTGAATACCTGAACATCATCAATAGGGTTGAAAAAGAAAATATCGACGGTAACTATTCATTAAAACCGACAATGTTTGGACTTTTACTGGATAAAAAAGTATGCTATGAGAATATCAGGGAAATCGTAAAAACAGCTGCTGATTTTAATAATTTTGTCCGTATTGATATGGAGGATTCCCAGTGTACAGACCTGGAAATCGAATTGTTCAGAAAACTAAAGAAGGAGTTTCCAGGGAATGTTGGATTGGTATTCCAGGTATATCTTAAAAGAACTCTTAACGACATTAAAAACCTTCAGGATCTTAATTCTGACGAATTACCAATAAACTACAGGCTGTGTAAAGGAATTTATATTGAAGCGGAAGAAATAGCCTATAAGAAAAAAGACAAGATCAACCAGCACTTCCTGGAAGATATTGATTATATATTCCGAAATAAGATTTATGCCGGCATAGCCACACACGATAAAACCGTTGTTAATGGAGCATATGAAATGATTGCAAAGTATAAAATCCCCAAAGATAAATATGAATTCCAGATGCTGTATGGGGTTACTCCGGAATTGAGAAGATCTGTTTTGGCAAAAGGTCATATCATGCGAGTATATGTGCCTTTTGGTAAAGATTGGTTTGCTTATTCTACCAGGAGACTGAAAGAAAATCCCCAAATGGCAAATCATATCATTAAAGCTCTTTTCATCAGGGGATAAGTAATCTTGAATCTCAACCCATAAAAAATTGAATAATTGCCAGTTTTTATCTACCTTTGTTTTTTCTTTTCAAAAGAAGGGATTAAATAATGGAAAAAGTCAGGATATTATTCATAAATCAAGAAATAATTCCCTACCTGGAAGAAAGTCACATGGGAAGGATTTGCAGGTATCTTCCACAAGGAATCCAGGAAAGAGGACGAGAGATCAGGACTTTCATTCCGAGGTATGGAAATATCAATGAACGGAGGAATCAATTGCATGAGGTTATTCGTCTTTCAGGGATGAATCTAATTATTGATGATATCGACCATCCACTGATCATTAAAGTAGCCTCCATACAACAGGCCAGGATGCAGATATATTTTATCGATAATGAAGACTATTTCAACAGGAAGTATACGTTTTCTGATAAGAACGGAAAATTCTTCAGTGATAATGATGAAAGATCAATCTTTTTTTGCAGGGGTGTTTTGGAAACCGTTAAAAAACTTGGATGGAGCCCGGATATCATTCATTGCCATGGCTGGATAACAAGTTTGATTCCACTATATGTAAAAAAAGCTTACAAGGATAATCCGTTATTTTCAGATGCGAAGGTTATCTATTCTGTGTATGATGATGAGTTTGATGAGGTCTTGAATCCGGACTTCGGACGGAAAATAATAATAGATGGAATTACTAATAAAGACCTGACACACTATAAGAAGCCCGGCTACGTTAATATCTCCAAAGCAGCAATTGATTTCGCAGATGCCATTATTTACGGCAGGGAAAAAATAAACGATGAGGTTGAGAAATATTTAAAGAGTTTAGATAAACCTGTTCTGGATTATCAGTCGATGGATACATATATTGATGCATACGATGATTTTTATGATAAAATTCTTGCTGCGGATTAAGATAACAACATATTTATAAAACACCGGATAATTCTAATTTATTCGTATTGAAAACTTTAATGTATAAACCAGGATTGGTAAACATACTCTTTTTTTCCCTTGTGTTTTTATTTATTTCCTGTAATAAGGAACCAGACAAGATTGGGTTGAAGATCCGTCCTGATGATGATCAAGTGAATATTCAATATACTGATGAGACAAAAGTAATGGCATATTCAGTGCTTGAAGATTCAGTAAGGACAGATGAAACACAGTATAGCTTACTGGGCAGTTACCTTGATCCTGTATTTGGCAAAACCACGGCATGCATTTATACCCAGGTTCGCTTGTCTGAGAACGGATATGAATTCGGCTCAAACCCGGTATTGGATTCTCTTGTGCTTACCATGGATTATAGCGGTTATTATGGTGATACAAACACATTGCAGGTATTCAGGATATTTGAGCTGAGTGAGGAATTTTATAAAGACAGCGTTTATTATTCCAATGATAATATTCCGAATCAGGGTATTGAATTGGGCAATATATCTTTTTACCCAAGGCCTAATAAGAAGATTACCATTGGTGAGGAAGAAATGGTCCCTCATCTGAGGATCAGGCTATATGATGATTTTGGAGACAAGATTCTCACAGCTCCGGAATCAACTTTTGTGGATAATGACAGTTTTCTGGAGTTTCTGAAGGGCTTTTATATAATGGCGGAACCTGTCACAACCGAAGGTGCAATACTGTATTTTGACCTGATGTCAGAATTGTCCCAAATGGTTATCTATTATAGCAATGACGAACAGGATTCTCTCAGTTTCGAATTCATCATCAATGAGAAATGTGCCAGGTTCATCAATTATAATCACTATGATTATGAGAATGCCGATCCGGAATTTAAAGCTCAGGTTTTAAATGATGATACAACATTGGGAGAAAACAGGCTGTATTTGCAAGCCATGGGTGGAGTAAAGACGAAGATCTTTTTCCCTGATATCAAAGAACTGAACGCGAACGGACGCGTTGCTGTTAATGAGGCCAAACTTGTTATAAACGGGTATGAAGAAATAACTGATTATAAAGCACCTGACAGACTGGTATTGATTCAGATCACCGAGGATGGCAGTACCAAAATCATCATTGACCAGTATGAAAACTATTTTGGAGGCTCCTATGATTCTACTGCAAACCAATACATATTCAGGATCACACGTTATATTCAAAGCCTTCTTCAGGAAGGAAACGAAGACTATGGTCTTTATTTAATGATAATCAGGGCTTCATTAGTGGCAAACAGGTTCGTTTTCAACGGAATATTACCCGATTCCCCAACACTATTTTCAAAGCGCTTTAAGCTGAACGTGACCTATACCCATGTTGAATAATTGTTGATGAATAGTCCTGATACTTGAATTGTTTATATATCCATGTATGTATATTTTTATTGAAAAATAATTTTCTATGTGTGGGATTGTAGGTTATATTGGATACAGGGAAGCTTATCCTATCCTCATTAAAGGATTGCACAGGCTTGAATACAGGGGTTATGACAGTGCAGGCGTAGCGATTCTGAACAATAAGATCCATGTTTACAAATGCAAAGGCAAGGTTGCCGAACTTGAGAATCACGTCGGAAACAAGGATGTAACGAGTACGATAGGTATGGCACATACCAGATGGGCTACCCATGGTGAGCCGAATGACATCAATGCCCACCCGCATTATTCACAATCGAGGAAACTGGCAATCATCCATAATGGCATCATTGAGAACTATCTTACATTAAAGGAAGAATTGATCAAGCGAGGCCATAAATTCAAAAGCAATACAGATACAGAGGTGCTTATTCATTTGATTGAAGATATTCAAACCAATGTAAATATCAATTTGATTGAAGCTACCCGGATCGCACTGAACGAGGTGATCGGTGCATATGCCATAGTTATCCTTTCCAGTGATGATCCTGATATGCTCATTGCTGCCCGAAAAGGTAGCCCTCTCATTATAGGCGTTGGCAAAGATGAATTTTTTCTGGCATCTGATGCCACACCTATCGTTGAATATACAAAAAATGTCGTATACCTTGATGATGAAGAACTGGCCATCATCAAGCGCAATGAAGAACTGAAAATTAAAACAATCAAAAACAAGGAAAAAACTCCTTATATCCACAAACTTAAATTGAGCCTTAATTCACTTGAAAAGAGCGGGTATGATCATTTTATGCTGAAGGAGATCTTTGAGCAGCCGCGTTCAATCAGGGATAGCTTCAGGGGAAGGTTGAATGCCAAAACAGGAGATGTCAGGTTAGGTGGAATAACAGAATATGAGCAGAAGCTGATTAACGCAAAGCGTATCATCATCATAGCATGCGGCACTTCATGGCACGCTGCAATGGTTGGTGAGTATATTATTGAGAATCTTGCAAGAATACCGGTGGAGGTGGAATATGCTTCGGAGTTCAGATACAGAAATCCTGTTATTTATGAAGATGATGTTGTGATTGCCATATCCCAGTCGGGAGAAACAGCAGATACGCTGGCGGCTATTGAGCTGGCGAAATCAAGAGGAGCAACGATCCTGGGAATATGTAATGTTATCGGATCATCAATAGCCCGGATGACCCATGCCGGTTCCTATACCCATGCGGGTCCTGAGATCGGAGTAGCTTCGACAAAGGCTTTTACTGCACAGGTTACAATACTGATCCTGTTGGCACTCAGGCTTGCAAAAATCAAAGGAACCATATCAACTTCAAAATTCTACCAGATCATTAATGAACTGGAGTTGATACCTGATAAGGTTGAAGAAACTCTCAAAGTGGATGAAAAGGTTAAGGCTATAGCAGGTAAGTTCAAGGATGCCCGAAACTTTCTGTATTTAGGCCGGGGCTACTATTTTCCCGTTGCATTGGAAGGTGCTTTAAAACTTAAGGAGATATCCTATATTCATGCCGAAGGATATCCTGCTGCAGAAATGAAACATGGACCAATTGCATTGATTGACCATGAGATGCCGGTGGTTTTTATTGCACCCAATAAGGGCATTTATGAGAAGGTCATCAGCAATATTCAGGAGGTTAAAGCAAGAAAGGGAATAATCATTGCAATCGTCACTAAGGGCGATACCATAGTGAAACAATTAGCCGATTATACTATCGAGATACCGGAAACAGAAGAAATGCTAATACCT
This sequence comes from Bacteroidales bacterium, assembly GCA_030606625.1. Taxonomy (GTDB): domain Bacteria; phylum Bacteroidota; class Bacteroidia; order Bacteroidales; family B18-G4; genus JAUWGC01. Next base: position 14,176 of record JAUWGC010000049.1, read on the forward strand.
TTACTGGCAACCATACCACTTCAATTACTATCCTATCATATTGCTGTCATGCGTGGATGCAACGTTGACCAGCCCAGAAACCTGGCAAAATCCGTTACGGTGGAGTAAGTATAACATTTATTATTACTGACACTTGAGATATAGATAACCATTTGTCAGATGAAGATAACTCGTTGTAATGGTAATTGTCAATTAATCTGTAAGAATGGCCAGCGCTTCCTGAAAAGCTTCGTCAGTTTGGTGGTAAATAGGATAGAACCCTTCATCATCAAACAGGTTACGTCCAATGAAAGCTTTTAGCAGGATTTTGATCTTATCCTCGTAGTAAGGATCCAGGTTTTCGTCTCTTTTAACGCCATTATTTTCAGCATATTTAAAAAATTCTTCCAAAAATGGCCTGGAAATAGAAAAGTTTTTATAAAAGGCATCAAAAGATTGGTATTTTTTTAACTTGTTCCTGTGGTTATCAGTATATGTAAAGGCGTAACGGAAGACCAGGCCATTATTCATCAGTTTATTGAAATATGAAGCTTTCTTGTCTGTTTTCAGTGGTACATAAACATCCGGCATGATCCCACCACCACCGTATACGGTTTTACCACGGGGAGTGGTAAACTTCAGGGAATCACTGAATTTAATGCTGTCAGCATTGGAGATTTCACCATTGGTGAACCGTTCATAAAGATCACTATAATATTCTTCTGTTCCGTTGTCATAAGGACGTTGTATACATCTGCCTGTTGGGGTGTAATACCGGGCAACGGTAAGGCGAAGGGCAGAACCATCAGGAAGGTTCAACTGTTCCTGTACCAGGCCTTTCCCAAAGGACCTTCTTCCGACTATCAAACCGCGGTCATTATCCTGGATGGCACCGGCAATAATTTCGCTGGCGGAGGCAGAACCTTCATCGATAAGTACTACAATCTCTGTATCTTCCAGATTACCACTTTTGGTGGCATAGGAATAACTCTTAGGCCGGTTGTTGCCTATGGTATAAACAATCAGTTGTTTTTCCTTCAGGAATTCATCGGCCAATTGTATGGCTGCCTGCAAATACCCTCCGGCATTACCTCTCAGATCAAGGATCAATTTAGTCATCCCCTGATCGTTCAGCTTTCGTATTGCCTCAACAAATTCCTTGTAGGTGGTAGCAGAGAATTTACTTAGTTTGATATATCCGACGGAATCATCTGCCATGTATGCAATGTCAATGCTATAAGTGGGTATTACATCCCTTATGATGGCAAAGTCAATAAGTTCGGGAATGCCACGTCGAAATATGCCAACATCTACTTTGGTTCCGCGTTTTCCCTTAAGTTTTT
>JAUWGC010000074.1 GCA_030606625.1 Bacteroidales bacterium
AAAAAGTCCAGATAAGACCTTACTTGTACTAATAATATCAACAATATTCAGGATAAAAAATATACTCTTATGACATTAAAAAAACACCCTGTTTTTTATAAAAAACAGGGTGTTTTTATTTGCGGTCCGGACGGGACTTGAACCCGCGACCTCCTGCGTGACAGGCAGGCATTCTAGCCAAACTGAACTACCGGACCATTTATTTTTTAAAGAACATATTCCCTGAACCCGTGACCTTCCCGATGACAATCGGGACATTCTAGCCAAACTGAACTACCGGACCATAATTAATGAACACTCTCCGGAAACGGGAGTGCAAAATTAAACCAAAATTATTACTTAACAAAAATTTAGATTACTTTTTTGAGGAGAAAGGAGATTTAGATTGATAGTAAATGGCAAGTAGCAACAAAGTCGACAGTCGACAGTAGACAGTCGGCAGCAGGCAGACAGGCATTTCACGTTTCACATTTCACGAATAACAAACTACCCACATTCCCATCAATCTTCTAAGTCACAAACAAACGCCCCGCTCCCGGGCACACTATGATATCTTATTCCTAAAACCCTGCATTCATCCTCCCACTTTTTTATTTTCCATTTAGAATTAGATGCATCAAAAACAACCATCTTAAAATCGAATATATCATTCAGATCAGCAATTGATATTGCTGCATTTTCCGATAAGATCAAATAATCAATTCGGGTTTTTTCCTTTCCAATGATAAAATCAGCAGTATTATCAGCAAGACAAAATCGCTTTCCGCAAAATTCTATGAATATGTCTTTACAACAAATAAAATCATATCTGCCTGATAATATTTCTTTTTCCTTGAATCCGGCCATCAAAGGATTTCTAATTCCCCTTCTGTACCAATGGTTAATTATATGATAATTAATCTTACTCTGATTCGTCAAAAGGCTGGAGTCGGCAAGGAATATATTTTCCTCACCGTAAATAAAATCATAAGCACGAAAACCTTTAACCGAATAAACAACAAATATCTTCTGGTTCATTCGTGATATTTTTCTGATTGTGCACGACAATACCAAAAATATTATACCTGAGAGAATGAATAGTATTATTCGCTTCTTACGGAAGATAAGCAGGCAGATCAAAATAAAAGCGATCCCGTATAGGATCAAACACTCAATCTCATTAATATATATACCGGTGGTTGTCGCACCGGGTAAGCCATCCACAAATTTCACAGCATGATTCAATCCAAGTAAAGTATATTTTAACGACCAGGCAAAAACAAATGAGATCCAACGTGTCATTGAGGTAAGCACCATGAAAAACCCTGAATAGATGATCAGACTCGATAGCGGGATCACAACCAGGTTGGTAATAATAAAATAATTGGGAAACTGGTGAAAATAATATATAGCCAGGGGGAATGTCCCGGCCTGTGCAGCAATGGAAACACTGATGATGGCCCATGCCTTATCCGGAAGCCAATATTTAATATAAATGGCTTTATAGATTATTGGCTGCAGCGACACGATGCCCAGGACAGCAAGGTAAGATAACTGAAAACCTACCGATGTAATCAAGTAAGGCTCAATGACCAACAGCAAAAAGGCTGAAGCTGCCAGGGTATTATAAATATTTTTGGACCGGTTCATTGAATTGCCAAAAATCACAAAGGTGATCATGATGGAGGCACGCATGACTGATGGGGACAAACCTGTAACTAACGCATAAACCCAGATACAGGCAATTAATAAAACCACCCTCAGCCACCTGGTAAGCTTGTGGTGTTTCAAAAAGCTTAGAATAACCGATAACACCAGATAAATTACTCCGACATGTAAACCACTGACACAAAGAATATGCATAGCGCCGGCACCTGAATAGGCATCCCGCAGTTCGGGATCAAGCGTCTCATCATATCCGGCCAGAATGGCCGCGGCTACCTTAAATTCATCAGCATCCAGATATCTATCTTTAAGAATATCCAGGAATTTATCCCTTAAATTATATGCCATGAGGTGAAGGGGATTACAAATTCCTGTGGTCAGGATCCTCCAGTTGTCTGACGGAACATACATCTGGTCATAGATCTGTTGGTTTGCCAGATACCTTTTGTAATTAAATTCTTCCGGATTGGCAGGTGGACTGGTTTTATTCAGGTTATATCTGATCAACAAAACATCACCGTAATTAATACCATAAGCAGTAGTATCTTTTTCAAAGTAAACAACAGCTTTGCCCATGGTTTGGATCCAACCTGATGAATCACTGATATAACTAACCTTAAGGATAGCCTTGAATGAATTAGGTTTTTCCGTAACCGGGCTAATGACCCTGGCCACCATGTATTCCTTTGTACTACCTGTATTCCGGAAATGATCACTGTGGAATTTCTCATTATTTATGGTTGTCCATTCATAACCAATTAAGAGAAATATGATATTGATCCAGAGACCAATCAGCCACCGGGAAGAATAAGAAATAAAATAATATCCTTTCAACAGGAGGATTATTCCGAACAAAAGCTGACTTAAAATAAATATTACAGGAACAAACCAATCACGATCAATGTGGATTGCCATGATGATCCCGGCCATAAATGGAAAAATAAGCCTGACCAGTGGATAATTATTCCAGGCATGCATGAAGAATTTCTCATTTTAATATGGGTCTTATCAGTTAATACCATATAAATGAATATGTGCCATTGAAAATTTCAATGAAATGAAAAAAAATCTACCAGCGAATTCTTATACTCTTTTTGATGAGCAGACCAAATAACACAGCGCTAAAGAATGTAAAGAAACCGTATACAATGGCAGGAATTGCCATGACGGGATTATTCAGGAAAAACACGCTACTGGCAATGGTGATGGCAAGTGCACTGTTCTGGATTCCAATCTCAACCGACAGTGTGATCTGTGTTTTTTTTCCATAACCCATAAGCAATGCAAATGAAAACCCTGTTAACATACCCAGAATATTTAATAATATAGCATACGGAGCTATTTGAAAATAAATGTCGGAAATTTCTCCCGGTTGTCCGTTTCTGATCCCAAGAATAGCAACCAGGAAGATAATTGCATAAAGTACAGGAAGGACGTACCTGCCCGGTCTTTCAATTTTACCTGCAAGTACAGGCCAGCGGTATTTTATAAATACACCTGCGATAGTTGGAATAATTGTAATAATAAAAATATTCCAAACCGTCGACCATACCGGTAAGCTGATGGTCTCTCCTTCTCCCATAAACCAGTATAATCCCAGGAAGACAATAAACGGAACGGAAAATAAGGTCAGGAAGCTGTTGATGGTAGTCATAGATATGGAAAGTGCAACATTTCCTCGTAACAGGTATGTGATCAGGTTGGAAGTAGCTCCTCCCGGGCAAGCGGCTATGATCACAAACCCAACCTTGATCTCATCCGGCATATTGGCCATAGTGGCAATCAGAAAAGCGATGCATGGCAGCAGGATCATCTGGCAACATAATCCTGTGATCATAGCTCTGGGACTTACCAGAACCCGATGAAAATCTCTCACCGAGAGGGACAATCCCATCCCAAACATCAATAAACCAAGGGATAAAGGTAGAAGGTGCAAAATTATTATAGTTTAAATGTGTTATTAAATAGTTATTGATTGTTATTGATTGTTATTAATTGCTATTTATTACTGGTCACTGATCACTGAGCACTGGTCACTGGTCACTGGTCACTGGTCACTGATCACTGGTCACTGATCACTGATCAACTATGAATATAGTTGATCATTAGTTCCGCTGTCTTTCGTGAAGCACCTTTGCTACCAAGTTTTTCCCTTAGGCTCTTAAAATTCTCTATCATTCTGTTACGGTAATTTTTATCATACAACAGGGATTTCAGTTCTTCCTTCAGGTTATCCACATTCAGATCATACTGGATCAATTCTTTTACAATCTGACGGTCCATGATCAGGTTAACCAATGATATATATTTAACATTAACCACATGCCTGGCAATATGATAAGATATATAACTTCCTTTGTAGCATATAACTTCAGGAACATTCATTAAAGCTGTTTCTAATGTGGCAGTACCGGACGTCACAATTGCAGCTTCTGCTGATTGTAATAATTCATGAAACCCGTCAAAAACAATTCTGACATTCAGATCCCCGGTGACCTTATGATAGAATTCTCGTGGTATAGAAGGTTCACCACCAATAACAAACTGGCACTCCTTGAATAATGGCACCAGTTTGATCATGATATTCAGCATCTTGGATACTTCCTGACGCCTGCTGCCCGGGAGGAGGGCAATGACAGGTTTGTCTTCTAATTTATACCTTTCAAAAAAATTCATTTTTACTTTCTTTTCAAAATGTTCCGGTAAAACATCCAGCAAAGGATGACCGACAAAATCCACCTCATAACCATAGGACCGGTAAAAGTCTTTTTCAAATGGTAATATCACGAACATCCGGTCAACCGTTTGTTTTATTTTATTCACCCTTGATTTCTTCCAGGCCCAGACCTGAGGGGATATATAATAATATACTTTTATATTATGTTTATTAGCAAATCCGGCAATCCTCAGGTTGAATCCCGGATAATCAACTAATAAAATCACATCCGGATGATATTCAAGAATATCTTTCTTGCAGTATTTTATATTTTTCAGTATAGTCCTGATGTTCATCGCTACTTCAGTAAACCCCATAAAAGAAAGCTCACGATAATGTTTTACCAGATCACCACCCTGAGCTTGCATTTTATCACCTCCCCAGCATCTGAATTTCGCTTCCGGATCCAGCAACTTCAGTTCCTTCATTAAATCAGAAGCAATCAAATCCCCGGAAGCTTCCCCTGCGATGATGTAATATTTCATTTGTTAATTGTTATGTGTTACTTGAAAGGTTACCTTAACCATAAAATAATTAATAATAAAGAAAATAAGCAATAACATACACAAAAGTCATAAATAGAATAGTTTTTCCTGTTCTCTCGTATTTCAATTTAACAAAGTAATATCTTAATACCAACAGGTTCATTCCGATACTGATCAACTTGATCGATGGATTTTCATTAATCAGTTCCCTGTTAAACAACATCTCATATAATCCCAATCCGAAATAAAGGATCAGATATGCAACAACGGGCATAAAAATGCCCAGTATAACACCAAGAAGGATTGAGTTTTTTTTAAACATTCATGTTCCATTTTTTAATTTTTGAAATCGCATGATGAGCAGTTAAATCAAAGTGGACAGGAACAACCGAAACATATTTATTACGTAAGGCCCATTCATCGGTATCCTCTTCATTGTCCCCCAGCTCAAAAACACCTGTTAACCAATAATAATCACGGTTAGCAGGGTCTTTCCTTTCATCATATTTTTCAACCCATCGTGAGTGAGCCTGGCGACAAACCTTGATACCTTTGATTTCGTCGCTATTGACAGCTGGAATATTCACATTCAAGCACACATCCTGAGGCAATCCATTTTCCAGAACCTTATCAATAATTAACCTTATATATTTCTCACAAGGACTGAAATCGGCATTCATGCTATAATCCGAAAGTGAAAATCCGATTGAAGGCACCTCTACTATCGTGCTTTCCAGTACTGCGGCCATTGTACCTGAATACAATATATTAATGGCTGCATTTGAGCCATGGTTAATTCCGGATACCAGCAGATCCGGTTTTCGTCGTAAAACAATTTGTTCGCCAAGTTTCATACAATCAACCGGCGTACCATTACAAGCATATTTTTCATATCCATCTTCTTTATCTATCAGTCTCAAACGTAAGGGATTCCTGGCAGTTATCGCATGTGATGTTCCTGACATAGAATGTTCCGGTGCCACAACACTAACTTTACCAATAGATCGCACAATCTCAGTCAGCCTGATCAATCCCGGCGCATTGATTCCATCATCATTTGTTACAAGTATTACTGGTTTATCCATAGATATCACATGATTAATATTTGTAAAAACTTCAACAATTCCTCATAAAGCTCTTTCACAGGTAATCCCATAACATTGTAAAAAGAACCGTCAATTCTTTCAATCCCAATATAACCTATCCATTCCTGAACTCCATAGCCCCCTGCTTTATCATATGGCCTGAAATGTTTAACATAATATTCTATTTCTTTAATGTTAAGTTCCTTAAAATACACATCAGTATTAACATAAAATGAATACTGTTTGCTGGCCGATCTCAGGCAGACCCCTGTAATCACCTGGTGCATTTTGCCTGACAAGGACTTCAGGGTATCAACCGCTTCATTGAAACCTGATGGTTTCTTCAGAATGTGGTCTTTCAGCCAAACGATGGTATCTGCAGTAATAAGTATGGTATCAGGTTTAAAGATTTCCTTCTCAAAAGCCCTAGCCTTTTGCTCACATAAATAGACCGGTATTTGTTCCTTTTTTAGGCCATCGGGATAATATTCATCGGTTTCCCGTGTCATGACCGAGAACTTTAATCCCAGGTTTTCAAGCAAATATTGTCTTCTCGGCGATTTTGAAGCCAATATGATATCATATCTATTTATACGCTCTAGCAGTTTCATCACAAATAACTAATATGAACTAATTGCATGGATAAAATTCCGGCTACCATAATGATCTTGGAGGTTAAACCTGCCAGCTTAAAATCACCCGGTTTGGTAGCTCTGATCACTTTAATAATCATGTAAATGAATATTGGCTGAACAGCAATCAACAAATACCAGAATGGATAATTATATCCATTTTTCAATAAATAATACTGGCATAAACCTAATAATCCCATGACAACAATTATACCTGCAACAATAATATTCCTGGTTGTTTTCCAACCCAATATGATCGGTAATGTCCTGCATCCGAACCTGGTATCACCGTCAATATCCTGGATATCTTTAATAAGTTCCCGCAGGAGGGTGACTAAAAAAGCGAAAGCGGCATACCCCCATGTAAAAGTATTGATGATGATAACAACTTTATATCCATCAATAAAAGAGACCGGATTATTCCTTAGAGCCATGAATTCAAATAACCAAACAATCAACACAACCATGGCTGAAAGGAATGATACAATAAGATTTCCCCATATCAGCATGCCCTTATACCTTGAGGCATAAAAATAAAGTAAACCTGAAATTATTGGAAAAATAAAGCCTATCTGCAGTTTCCCCAGCTCAAATGCCAAATAGAAACCCAAAGCAAACGCAATAATATTCAAAATGCCATATAATACCCAAACATGGCGAACCGGGATCATCTTACCAATAACATTGTTATTATGATTATATTCATCTATATCAATATCAAAATAATCATTGATAATATATCCGGCAGCAGCTATACAAATGGTTATAAATACCAGAATGGCAAAACTGATCTCATTAATTTGAAGATCAATGTTTTGCAATTGGTACAATGTCCGTATGATACAAAATCTCAACAGGTATTGTGTTAAGATAATGATTAACAAGTTTGGTACCCTGATCAATTTAAGGTAAGCAATCATCGTAGTTTTACCATTTGTAAGCATCATCATTCATCCATTTTCCTTGTACTTTCAATACTTGTTCAATAATATCACGAACACATCCTTCACCACCCTTGAAATGGGATATATATTTGGAAACAGCCTTGATCTCTTCAGCAGCATCTGCCGGGCAAGCTGACATTCCAGCTTCCAGCATGATCTCATAATCAGGTATGTCATCGCCCATGAACAAAACATTTTCCGGGTTGATATTATGTTCAGTAATATAATCTTTGTAAACCTTTAATTTATTTTCCACACCCATGAAAACATCCTTGAGATTCAAGGCTGAAAACCTATTTAACATAGATTTTGATTTTCCACCTGAAATCATTGCAATGCGATAGTTTTTCTTTAAAGCAAGCTGAATGGCATAACCATCTTTTACATTGGCAGTTCTTAACGGTTCACCCTCGTTGAGCAGGATGATGGTACCATCGGTCAGGACACCATCATAATCAAAGACAAATGTATTGATATGTTTGAGCAATTCTTTGTAGTTCGTCATATTAACCATTTAGTGATTATATTGATTCTGAATTATTTTCGAAATAAGAATGTATTCCTCCTTAATTTCAGGGTATTTATCAAGAGCAGATAAATGTTTTTCAATAATGTTTATATCTTTTCTCCTTGCCGGACCTGTTTGAACATGCCATGGTGATGTACTGAGTACTTTCCTGGATGTTTCAGCAATTAATGGTTTTATAATATCAACATCGATCTTATGATCCGCCAGGATCTTTTCTGCAATGGTATACATGTGATTGGTAAAATTACAGGCAAATACTGCAGCAATATGGGTTATAAGCCTTGCTTCAGAATCCATCACGCGAATATTATCAGATATTGATTTTGCCAGTCCTGTTAAACGTCCGATGTTTTTTTTATTATTGGCTTCAAGGCAAATTGGAACATTTTTGAAGTCAATTATAATGGTTTTGGAAAATGTTTGCACCGGATAAAAAACACCATAGTTATTAGTATAATTTTCAAATATACTTGCCGGAACAGAACCTGATGTATGAACAATGAATCCTTCAGACAAGTTCAATTCTCCAAGTACTTTTTCCAGACTACTGTCAGAAACGCATAGAAAAAATATATCAGTTTCCGGGTTCAATTCTTTCAAATTTTTAATGAATGGCGAATTTACCTTTCCTGCAAGTTGCCTGGTTTTATTCTCATTGCGCCCGTATATCTGAACAATTTCCTTACCTGCCTTAAAAAAAGCAATAGCAATGTTGGTGGCAAGGTTACCGGTACCAAGAATGGTGATCTTATTAATTATTTCTTTTGTCATACAAAAAAATGAAGTTACTCCCCACTGCAAGTCGAAGATGCTGATTTATCGGTGCGGCAGGAAATTTAACCATAAGAAATTTAAACAAACGAAATTACAAATATAAGCCCAAATAAGGTCATTTTTCCATATTTAGATGTTCGATTATTTATTAATTTTATTTAGATTAATTAAAAGAAAGTATCCAAAGAACTTGACTTGATCATGGGTTAATGTTTAACTTTGTAATAGGTTGTATTAAACAAATTAATTATTATCAGTGGAATAATGAGTGTGATAGAATTCAATTATAAACTCACAAGCATCCAAAAGCATCTGGAATATTTTGCCAAAAGGTTAACCTCAAGCGAAGACGATGCACAGGATCTTTTGCAGGAGACATATCTGAAAGCTTTGGTTTTTAGGGACAAGTTTATTCAGCCGAGGAATTTAAAAGCCTGGCTGTTCACCATCATGAAAAATATCTTCATCAACAATTATCGCCGTAATATTCGAGTCAAAATGATAATTGACACTACTGATAATTTATATTATATCAACAGCATACATAATATAGCCTCTTCAACACCGGAATCCGAACTTGCAGAGAAGGAAATCCGAAAGGCAATATCAGCGCTTGAAGAAAATCACAGGATCCCATTCGAAATGCATATCAAAGGATTCAAGTATAAAGAGATTGCTGAAAAGCTTGATATTTCAATCGGAACAGTGAAGAGCAGGATCTTCTTTGGCAGGAAAAAGCTAATGGCTTCTCTGAAAGATTATAAAAATTAAAATAACTCCCTGATCTCATTTTTTATATATTCAAGGGCAATACTTATCGGAGATTTGGACTGGGCAATGCTAAGTTCAATGATTTTCTTAGAAAGATCTTGTCCTTGTGCATCATCATTCATATCAGCTGCAGCCGTATTGATCAGTTTTATAACTTCCTCTTTAGCATTTTTGATCAATTCCCATGCCTGTGATGACAAATAAAGCTGCTGACTAAGATTATGGTCAAATTCTTCCCTTACAGAATTCAGCAACTTCAAACGAAGCTGGTTAGCCATTAGCTCGGGTTTGTTTATACGCATAACCAAACTAGTTGGTGATATCCTCTCAAGCAATAACACTACTCTTTCATAGGCCTGCAGTCTTATAGGTATCAGGACATTTTGCCCTTTTTGTTTCATTTCGAGTGTACGCTTTTTCAAGTCACTATCAAGAAAGGCTTTAATAAGATAAAAAGCTACAGCACAAACTATCAGGGATGGTATGATATACTTGAGAATTTCTATTAAATCGTTCATATGATAATTTTATGATCAATAATTAATACGTCATAAAAATAAGCATAATATTCGGATACAAATTTTATTGAATAGACTTAATTTTACTAAATTTGTCACTTTTCAACTCTATTTATTTGGTGCGACGGGGTGTCAAATCATAAAAATTTTAAATTTATTTCCATGGAAATTATATCTGAAAGGCTCCAAAATATTTCTGAATCTGAAACCCTGGCCATGACACGCAAAGCCAGGGAATTAGCAGATCAGGGGTTTAATGTTATCAATTTAAGTATTGGCGAACCTGATTTTAACACACCTGACTTTATTAAAAACGCTGCTATACAAACCATTAACGAAAATAAAACCCATTACCCTCCTGTTTCTGGTTATAAAGAATTAAGAACAGCTATTTCCGGGAAGTTCAAAAGAGATAATAATCTCGATTACCAGCCTGAACAAATTGTTGTTTCATGTGGTGCCAAGCAATCTATTGCCAATGCCATGCTTTGCCTGATTAATCCTGGCGATGAAGTTATTGTACCGGTTCCTTACTGGGTATCCTACAAGGAAATCATTAAGCTGGCAGATGGAGAGGCCATATACATACCCACAACCATCAACAATGATTTTAAAATTACGCCAGAACAACTTGAAGCTGCCATTACGCCAAAAACCAAAGTATTGATTTACAGTAGTCCTTGTAATCCAACAGGATCAGTATATTCCAAAGAAGAACTACTGGGAATTGCAGAAGTAATTGCAAAACATAAAAATATTTTTATTATCTCGGATGAAATATATGAGTTGATCAACTTTGGAGGCCAGCATGAAAGTATTGCCCAGTTTGATTTCATCAAAGACCAGGTAATAACAATAAATGGTGTTTCCAAAGGTTTTGCGATGACCGGCTGGCGGGTTGGCTACCTGGGAGCACCTGTCGTTATAGCAAAAGCTTGCGACAAACTCCAGGGGCAAATAACATCTGCTACAAGTTCTATTTCTCAATACGCTGCCCTTGAAGCTTTACTGACTGATCCTGCAACCTGTCAGGATATTCATGAAATGGTTAAAATATTCAATCAAAGAAGAAGCCTGGTACTGGATATGCTGAAAGAAATCCCTGGTATCAAAACCAATTTGCCAAAAGGAGCTTTTTACGTATTTCCTAATGTCAGTTACTATTATGGTAAAAAGAACGGACCATATGTTATCAATAATGCCAATGACTTGTGCATGTATATCCTTGAAAAATTTCATGTTGCACTTGTACCGGGAAACGCTTTCGGGAATCCGGATTGTGTACGCCTGTCATACGCCACCTCCAAAGAATTACTGATTGAAGCTATAAACCGTATAAAAAAAGCACTGAATCTATTCA
>JAUWGC010000057.1 GCA_030606625.1 Bacteroidales bacterium
GGCCGGGAAATACTGGCTGAAGCAAAACAAATACTTACAGGGAATGATTGCTCTTGCCTTGCACCGCTATGATGAAAGATCTATCCCTTCAGATATTATTAAATCATTAAAGGAGCATGCATTATACAATGAAGAAATGGGAATGTACTGGAGGTCACCATCAGGTTACTTCTGGTATCAGGCACCCGTTGAAAGGCAGGCCTTGCTGATCGAAGCTTTCGATGAAGTTGCCCATGACATGGAGTCTGTGGAAAAAATGAAGGCCTGGCTGCTAAAGCAAAAGCAAACACAGGATTGGAAAACCACCAAAGCCACGACAGAAGCCTGTTATGCCCTGTTGCTCAGGGGAACTGATCTGCTGGCAAGTGATGAACCGGTTGATATTACATTAGGTAAACAAAAGATTGATCCGGGAAAAATGGATGATGTAACCGTGGAGGCCGGAACAGGCTATTTTCGTACTTCCTGGCCGGGAAGCGACATCAAGTCTGAAATGGGCAACATCACTGTAACCAAGAGTGATGAAGGTATTGCCTGGGGCGCTATTTACTGGCAGTATTTTGAAAACCTCGATAAGATCACCCGGCATGAGACTCCTTTGAGCCTGAACAAGAAATTGTTTGTTGAAAGAAACACACCTTCCGGCCCGGTAATTGAACCGGTGTATGATAATTCTTCTTTAAGCATCGGAGATAAAGTGATTGTCAGGATTGAGCTGCGTTCAGACAGGGATATGGAGTATGTACATCTTAAAGACATGCGGGCTGCAGCTTTTGAGCCGGTAAACGTCCTTTCGGGCTACAGGTACAAAGGTGGTTTGGGTTATTATGAAAGTACCGGGGATGCTTCCACGAATTTCTTTATAGGTTATCTTTCCAAAGGAACGTATGTTTTTGAATATCCGTTGATCGCTTCACAAAAAGGAGATTTCTCCAACGGCATCACCTCTGTCCAGTGCATGTATGCACCGGAGTTTGGCAGTCATTCGGAGGGAATCAGAGTTAAGGTGGAATAGGCTGATTTACTCTGTGGAATAATTAATAATTTTAAAATCATCCCAATCAAGTCCCACCTGTAACATCTTTCTGAATTTCTCAAGTTCCTGATGTGAAAGGGTGATTGATTTGATAAATTCAGTGTATGGTTCTGCGGAAAACAATACCTGGCCTTCCGGGTTGAATACTATGGAATCACCGCTGTGATCAATATTATTCCCGTCTACACCAACACGATTTACCCCCACAATATAAGATTGATTTTCAATTGCCCTTCCGGGGAGCAGCGATTTCCAGGCAATGGACCTGACTGCCGGCCAGTTGGCAATGAATACCATAAGATCAAATTCATATTCTCCATTTCTGAAACTGTTCTTACACCATACAGGAAATCTGAGATCATAACAGATCAGCGTAATGACCTTCCACCCATTCAGATCAACAACCAGACGTTTGTTGCCGGGAGAGAAACTCAGGTGTTCTTTTTCCATCATGAACAGGTGGCCTTTGTTATAATGATAATAACTGCCATCAGGATTCATCCATATCATGCGGTTGAAATACCGGCCATCCTCTCTCATGATCAGGCTCCCGGTAATTACACAGCCCTTTTGACTGCTCAAAGCTTTCAGCCATTGAATGGTTTTTCCGTCTTCTTCTTCTGCAAACTTCCCGGAATTTTCGGTAAAGCCGGTAGTGAACATTTCCGGAAGAATGATAAGATCAGTAGGTTGGGTGATACCTGAGATCTTTTCTTCAAACATTTCCAGGTTTTTATCAGGGTCTTCCCAAAACAGCCTGGATTGAATCAGTGTTATAGTTAAATCTTGCATAATATTGTCGCAGCTTTATCGAGTGTTTCTTCCTTTTTCGCAAAACAGAAGCGTAATATCTTATTGTCTGTATTTTTGTTATAGAAGGGAGATAATGGTATGGATGCTATACCGAACTCCTTTGTCAGCCTTTTCGCAAAATCATAATCATATTCTTCTGAGATACTGCTGTAGTCGAGGGCCTGAAAATAAGTGCCGTATGAGGGTAAAATCCTGAACCTCGAGTCTTTGACCCGGTCTGAAAAATAATCTCTTTTCTGCTGGTAGAACTGTCCCAGATGTTTGTATGTGCTTTCATCTTCAAGAAAATCGGCAATGGCATGCTGAATAGGAGTATTACAGGTAAAGACAATGAACTGGTGTGACTTGCGGAATTCCTTCATGAGGTCTTCGGGAGCCAGTACATATCCCAGTTTCCAGCCGGTTGCATGATAGGTTTTACCAAAAGATCCGATAACAAAACTGCGTGCGGCAAGCTCAGGATACAGACAAATGCTTTCATGTCTTATGTTATCGAAGATCAGGTGTTCATATACTTCATCGCTGAGGATGATGATGTTTGTGTTACGGACAAGCTTTTCCAGCTTTTGCATATCTTCCTTTGCCAATACGCTTCCTGTCGGATTATGCGGTGAGTTGATGATGATCATACGGGTTCTGTTGCTGATCAGGCCGGGCAGTTGTTCCCAGTCGACCCGGTAATCAGGACAGGTAAGCTGTGCGTATTTAACAGTTCCGCTATTCAACATAACCGAAGGAGCGTAACTGTCGTACGCCGGCTCAAAGATAATTACTTCATCACCTTTACCGGTCGTTGAAGCAATAGCAGTATAAATGGCCTGTGTAGCTCCGGCCGTAATGTTGATCTCCTTTTCCGGATCATAAGATATTCCATATTCTTTTTTTGCCTTCGCGGCAATGTTTTCCCTCAGTCTTGGCACTCCCTGCAAAGGGGCATACTGGTTATAGCCCTTTTTCATATATGTGTTAATCTTTGCAATCAATTCTCCGGAGACTTCAAAATCCGGAAATCCCTGAGAGAGATTCAGTGCATTGAATTCCGTAGCTACCTGGGCCATCACTGCAAAGACAGAAGTTCCAACATGTTGTAGTTTGGTATTTATTGGGCCTGTTAAACTGTTCATAAGATAGTTGTTTATTTGTGGTCAAAATTAAAGATTAAGTCAACTATAAAAAGATTAAATTATAATATTACTATTCATGCTAAATTTGTTTATTTTTGTTATAGATCAAAAATATAGAAAAATGAATTACAAAATAAATATAGTATTTACCGAGGATGAGCATGGGTTTTTTGCTTATGCACCTGAGCTTCCTGGTTGTTATTCGCAAGGAGAAACTTTTGAAGATGCCAATAAAAATATGAAAGAGGCAATAGAACTTTATATTGAAGCAGTTCCAAGAGAGGAAATAATAGAACTTCTAAGTAAAGAAATCTTAACAAAAACGATGGAGGTAAACCTTGTCTAAACTGAAAGTATTAGAAGCAAAAGAAGCTGAAAGAATGCTTTTGAAAGCCGGGTTCAAATTATTGAGGAGCAAGGGAAGTCATAGAATTTATGAGAGAGAAAAAGAACGAATAGTTATTCCTTTTCATATTGGTAGAAGTTTACATCCCAAGATAGTAAAACAAGTTTTAAAAACAATTGATAATATCGAATAATAACAGCCTGACGTTATCACGCGTTTGCCTGCCGGCAGACAGATTTGCACCTTAAATCTGCATATATTTCCTGTTTTGCGCAATGCAGCACCCAAAATAGAATGGGTTTGGAAAAAAGCTAAACCCATGAAGAAGTTTATGATTTTTAATGATTGTGGCATGTGTGAAATTATGATTTCGGAAATAAGCATACAAAACCCAGGAGGAAAAATCCCGTAGGGATGACCTGTTTGTAGTATAAATAGCCTTACATATATATTAAAGTGCCGTAGGTACGACCTGAATAATTATCCTGTTTTGCGCAATACAACACCAAATTAGAATGGTTTTGAAAAAAGCCTGCAAAACTCAGAACAACTATTTACCCCTCTTTCTTTCTAATCACTGGTCACTGATCACTGATCACTGATCACTGGTCACTGGTCACTGATCACTGGTCACTGATCACTTATCGCCTTTATTCCAGGAAGTTCTTTTCCTTCAATATATTCCAGCATAGCACCACCGCCGGTGGATACGTATCCAACCTTTCGGGCAAGACCGTACTTGTTTATTGCAGCAACCGAATCACCTCCCCCGATCAATGAGAATGCACCCTTATCACTGGCTTCAGCTACTGATTCAGCGATCTTTCTTGTTCCTTCCTCAAAGTTCGGCATCTCAAAAACACCCATAGGGCCATTCCACAGGATAGTCCTTGATCTTTTAATGATCTCCGAAAATATCCTGCAGGTCTCAGGCCCAATATCCAATCCCATCCAGCCATCCGGCACTTCATCCGCATGACATATTTTCTTTTGAGCTTCATTCGCGAATTTGTCAGCAATGACGGTATCAACAGGAAGATACAGGTTTGTTCCCAGTTCCTTTGCTTTTTTCACTGATTCCCTGGCAACTTCCAGCAGATCATTTTCTACAAGAGAATTTCCTGTTTTCCCTCCCATGGCCTTGATAAAGGTAAACATCATACCTCCTCCAATGATCAGGTTATCAACTTTGTCTATCAGGTTCCTGATGATCTCTATCTTTCCCGAAACTTTGGCACCTCCAAGGATTGCTGTAAACGGATGTTGTGTATCCTTCAGCACTTTATTTATATGCCTGATCTCATTAACCATGATATACCCGAACAGCTTATCCTGCGGGAAATATCCGGCAATTATTGCCGTGGAAGCATGAGCCCGGTGAGCTGTTCCAAATGCATCGTTGACATATACATCCCCAAGGCCGGCAAGTTTTTCAGCAAATGTCTTGTCTCCCCCGGTTTCTTCCTTGTGAAATCTCAGGTTTTCCAACAGTAGCACACTGCCGGGCTTCAGTTGTCTTGCTTTTCCCACTGCATCTTCGCCAATACAATCATCTGCAAACATAACCTCTCTGCCAAGTTTCTGTTTCAGATAAGGTACCAGGTGCTTTAGAGAGAATTTTTCTTCAGGTCCTTCCTTGGGCCTGCCGAGGTGAGACATCAGAATAACTGCTCCTCTGCTATTCAATATTTTTTTTATTGTCGGAATGGCAGCATCGATCCTTGTTGTATCCGTAATATCATATTTTTCATTCAATGGAACGTTAAAATCCACCCGAACCAATGCTCTTTTACCCGAAAAATCATAGCTGTCAATTGTTTTTTTCATTCAATGATTTATTTTGATAACTATTAAATTAAGAAGATAAAAGACAAAAGTAAAAAGATAAAAGTAAAAATGAGAAAAGACAAAATAAAGACGCTGAATGATACATAATTGTTTTTATTCCTGATCACTGATCACTGGTCACTGATCACTGATAAAGATAAAAGACAAAAGTAAAAAGATAAAAGTAAAAATGAGAAAAGACGGCGGGCTTCGTGAGTCGAATAACAAGTACTATGCTTTCCTGAAAATATCCGTACCGGGAACTTCTTTATTCATAAGTTCATCCAGATCCAGCCATGGAATGATCGTTGGAATGATGGAAGATATTGATTTGTAAAGGACAGATCCTTCCCTTAGCTTTGGAGTGATGACACTTTCCTTTTTATCGAAGTTATTGATGATCAGTATGACCACACTGAGAAGAAGAGCAGCTTTAAGTATCCCAAAAACAGCACCTGCTAGCTTGTTGATGAATCCAAGGGCAATAAGGTTAACCAACCTTTCAACCAGCTTTCCAACAAGATATACCAGTATAATAATGACAATAAAAGTGATTATAAAAGCCACAATGTGAAGATACTTCTGATTGATCTCAAAGTGTTCAGTCAGGAAGTCCGAAGCAAAATAAGAAAAATGAAGGGCGATCCAGATGCCGAGGATCAAAGCCACAAGTGATGTAAGCTCAATGACAAGGCCTTTTGTAAAGCCCCTATAAGCAAGCCAGATCATGGGGATGACCAGGATGATGTCCAGTATATTCATTTTTTTAATCTCCGTGTTAATTCAGTTGAGAAAATAAAGTCGTTCAATTCTATATTATCGGTTTTCATGATTTCATCTTTTGTGCCTTCCCACCAAAGTTCTCCTTTGTAAATAAAAGCAACTTTATCACCAATGTTCATCACTGAGTTCATATCATGGGTGTTCACAATGGTTGTGGTTTGATATTCATTTGTGATTTCGCTGATAAGGTCGTCAATAAGGCCCGCCGTAAGGGGATCGAGGCCTGAAGTGGGCTCATCACAGAAAAGGTATTGAGGATTCATGGAAATGGCCCGGGCAATAGCAACCCTTTTGGTCATGCCTCCGCTGAGTTCCGAGGGCATCAGATTATTGGTATTCTCAAGGTTAACACGCTTCAGGCAAAAGTTAACCCTGTCAAGCTTCTCTGAGTAACTTTGTTTGGTGAACATGGAAAGCGGAAACATCACATTCTTTTCAACAGTCATGTAATCAAACAGGGCACCACCCTGAAAAAGCATTCCGAGTTCCTTGCAGATGTTTTTCTTTTCCTTGTTTGACATTTTCGAAAACACCCTGTTATCAAAGTCTATTTCACCTTCATCGATATTTAACAGGCCTACGAGGCATTTCATCAGAACAGTCTTTCCCGACCCGCTTTGCCCTATGATCAGGTTGGTTTTACCCTCTTCAAAAGTACAGGATATATTTTTCAATATCCTGGTGTCTCCAAATGATTTGCTTATGTTGTTTGCCCTGATCATGTAAGTAACAGTTGAGTAAGAATGAGATTGAAAATGATGATCAAAATACTGCTATAAACAACGGCTTTTGTACTGGCGGTTCCGACTTCAATTGCACCTCCGCTGATATAATATCCAAAGAAGGCAGAAACAGAAGAAATAATATAGGCAAAAACCACCGTTTTGATCAATGCATAAAATATGGTATATGATTCAAACCAGTATCTGACCCCGATGATGTAATCCTGTGAACTGACCATTTGAGTGGTAATGCAGGCAAGCCATCCGCCGAAGATGCCAAGAAACATACTTATCACAATCAGAAATGGATTTAGTAGAAGACAAGCTGTGATTTTGGGAAAAATAAGAAAGTTCGCAGCATTAACTCCCATGGTCTGAAGCGCATCGATCTGTTCTGTAACCCGCATTGTGCCAATTTCAGAAGCAATCCTTGAACCAACTTTTCCAGCCAGGATAAGAGAGATAATAGTAGGTGAAAATTCCAATACCACTGATTGCCTTGTTGTAAAACCAACCATTGTAAGCGGGATCAATGGAGTGTCAATATTGTAAGCCGTTTGAATGGCAACCACTGCTCCCATAAATACTGAAATGATTGCAATAATTCCCAGGGATTCAACACCAAGGCTTTGAAATTCAACAATTAATTGTTTCCGGAATATATTTCCCTTTTCAGGTTTTCTGAAAACCTCTCCCATCAAAATTAAATATCTGCCAAACATTCTTATCATCTCACTGGCTTGTTTGCTTGTGCTAATTTAATCAATATTTAACAATAACATTGAAGTTATCCCCAAATAATAAATTACAAACTTTATTTTTTTTACTTTTATAGAACAATAATATATTTTTTTTCGTTTGATAAATAAGTTACATATTTATCCTTCTGATCATGTTTAAAACGTTAAAGTTAAGATCAATATTTCTTTTTGGGACATTCATTTTAATATTTCTTGTTACCGGATGTGCATCAACACGTTATCCTTCCAGTAAAAGAAGAAAACCCAGAAAATGCAATTGTCCCAAATGGAGTTACCAAAAACCCCCGTCTGTATTACGATTAACAATTTATGGAACAGTATAAGAAGATCCTCTGTAAATACCTTCCCCCCGAATCTGTTGATTCCATTATTATATGGCTGATAAAATACAAGATTCATCTTCATGTTTCAAGAAAGCGAATGACTAAGCTTGGAGATTTCCGCCCGGTATGCGATACCAGACCCCATAAAGTCACTGTTAACCATAACTTAAACCGTTATGCTTTTTTAATTACTCTTATTCACGAGATTGCTCATGTTGAGGTCTGGGAAGAATTTGGAAATTCAGTTAAACCGCATGGGAAAGAATGGAAAAAGGCTTTCAGGCAGCTGATGAGCCCGTTTATTATGAATAATTTTTTTCCAGGTGAGCTGGACTCAGTAGTAAGAAAATACACAGAAAATGCCTTGGCTTCCAGTGGTTCCGACCTGAATTTATCTAGGTTGTTGAAAAAATATGACACTGATCAGAGTATCACTCTGGAAGAGCTTCCCGGAGTTTCAATATTCAGGATATACAATGGCAGAACATTTAAAAAATTGGAAAAGAGCAGAAAAAGGTATCGTTGTCTTTGCCTGGATAATCATAAGATCTACCTTTTCAATCCAATGGTAATTGTTACTCCGGTAAATGATTGATATTTTTTGAACACTGCGGCGAAGCCGCAGTGTTTTGCTAATAAAGTTTTAGCTATTTTTACTAAAATTTTTGGTATATGCAAGGAAAAAGCAACTATTACTGTGTGATCATGGCAGGAGGTATTGGTTCCAGGTTTTGGCCCATGAGCTGTACATCCCATCCAAAACAGTTCATTGATATCCTCGGAACGGGAAAGACATTGATCCGGCAGACTTTTGAAAGGCTTAAAAAGATATGCTCTGCGGAGAACATTTATATTGTTACAAACTCTTTATATAAGGAACTGGTCATGGATCAGCTAAATGGTATTTCTGAAGAACAGGTCTTGTGTGAACCAATGCGCAGGAATACTGCACCGTGTATTGCCTATGCCAATTACAAAATCCTGCAGAAGGAACCTGAAGCTACCATTATAGTTGCCCCATCAGACCATATCATCCTTAATGAAGAAGAATTTGTCAGTAATGCTTTGTCAGCCATGAAAGCTGCGTCGGAAAATGACTGGCTGCTGACCCTGGGGATAAAACCAGACCGGCCTGATACTGGTTACGGATATATTCAGTTCAAAGAATCAGTTGTCTACCCTGATGACAAACAAATTAAAGAAGTTAAGACCTTCACTGAAAAACCAGACCTGGAATTAGCGAAAACGTTTTTAAAGAGTGGTGATTTCCTCTGGAACTCAGGCATTTTTATCTGGTCACTGAAAAGTATTATGAAAGCTTTTGAAAAATACCTTACGGAGATAGATAACCTTTTCAGAGAAGGCCTTTCATATTATAATACCGCAGGAGAGGAAAAATTTATCCGGGATACTTATTCTGTCTGCAGAAATATCTCTATTGATTACGGGGTGTTGGAAAAGGCGGAAAATGTTTACGTTCGTGCTTCTGATTTTGGCTGGTTAGACCTGGGAACCTGGGGCTCATTGTATGATATCCGGCAAAAGGATAAAAATGGGAATACGGTTGTTGGGAAAAATGTAATGCTTTATAATTCTCAGAACTGCATCGTGAACATGCCCAAAGATAAACTGGTGGTTTTGCAGGGACTTAAAGATTATATTGTTGTGGAGGAAGAAGGTGTTTTGCTGGTATGTAAAATGGCGGATGAGCAAAACATCCGCCAGATCGTCAGTGATGTAAAGATAGAAAAAGGTGAAAAGTACGTGTAGATGGTATAGTTAAAGAAAACATCAATCAAAATTACATCCTTCGGATCATTTTATTGTGTTTTACGAATATTCCGGAAACTTTCCTGACAATTAGTCGTCCGGGCCTGATTCGACATAAAAGGGGTATATTAATTAATCCGTATTCTGGCGAAACGTTCCATTGTTTAATAAAATAAATTCGAGATACAAAATACCGGATACCTGCATATGAGCATAGAAATTGAAAGAAAATTCCTGATCACCGGAGATAATTATAAAAAATTAACCGGGGGTGTTATCATTCATCAGGGGTTTTTGAATAGCAATAAGGAAAGAGTAGTTAGGGTAAGGATTATGGGAGAAAAGGCATATCTCACTATCAAAGGGATCACAATAGGAGCCACACGGAAAGAATTTGAATATGAAATACCACTTGATGAAGCCAGGGAAATGCTGGATGAACTTTGTGAAAAACCGGCCATAAAAAAACACAGGTATACTGTGGTTCGGGATGGCTTTAAATGGGAGGTCGATGAATTTCATGGTGATAATGAAGGACTGGTACTTGGAGAGATCGAGCTGGAAGACGAAGGCCAGATATTCCCTAAACCGGACTGGGTTGGCGAAGAGGTTACAGGTGATCCTAAATATTACAATATCAACCTGGTAAAAAATCCCTATAAGAATTGGAAGTAATTTTGAAAAGATTAAAGTTCCATGAATTGGTTTGTATTCTGGATCATTGTTTATCTGCTGGTCATAGCCTTTTTTGCCTTTCGTCATGTAAAGATTAGAGACCTAGACAATTACCTGGTCAATAACAGGAATACCCGTACACTTCCGCTGGTTTTCACAACACTGGCCACTTTTGTCGGGGGTGGTACTTCGATCGGACTGATTGCGATGGGCTATGAATCGGGCTTTGCGGCTATAGGTATTGGAGTCGCATATGTAATTGGTTTTTTTATTGTAGCCCGTTTTTCAAGGAAAATACAAAGGATCGGGAAATTGAAAAATATTTACTCGTTTCCTGAATTCCTGAATAAACATTTCGCACGGGAAAATGAGCCGGGTTTCTCAAAAATATTTTCTGCTGTGGTCAGCGGGGTGAACATTTTCATTTTCTTCTTCCTTCTGGCTGCTCAATTTGTTGGGATGGCTTCTCTGCTCAAGTTTGCTTTTGATATCGGTTACGTCGAGGCTGCTGTTATCTCTTGCCTGGTGGTCATTGTATACACAGCCATAGCAGGTCTGTCGGGTGTAATCATTACCGACATGATACAGTTTATCGTTATCCTGTTTATGATATTTTTGATTTTTATTCCGGGCGTCTTTTCAGATACCATGTCTCTGACTTTGCTCACAGAATTACCGGATCATTTTCTTGACGGCACCTATTACGGCATTCTGTTCCTTGTTGGTTTACCGCTCTTTCTTGCCCCTTCCGTGATTGTGCGTATGGATATCTGGCAGCGCCTGCTTGCTGCCCGCAATGAAAAAGTTGCCAGAAGGGTCAGCATTATTTCAGGCCTGGGAATGCTGCCGTTCTATATCATCTTTCCGTTGGTGGGTATGTCATTCAGGATAGTACAATCAGAACTGATTGAACCGAAATATGTTGCCTATATGTTCCTTGACAGGCATTGCACGGCATTTGTCCTTGGCTTTGCCGTCATTGGATTGTTATCTGCATTGATGTCTTCGGGCGACAGCTTTCTGAACCTGATCTCCATTTCTGCGATCAGGGATTTTGTTGGATGGAAAAAACAAAAAATACCTACCCAAAAGCAAATACATAACAGAATACGTATAGCAGCTTTTGCATTCGGGATATTTGCACTTTCCATAGCATTGGTTCTTCCGAGGATTGTCGACCTGATGGTTGTCGGGCTTGCAACCATTGTGATCTTTGTACCTGTCACTTTCCTGGCATTAATAAATAAAAATGCCGGAAAATACAGGAAAGCTGCACTGCTTAGCATTATTAGCGGATTTGTTGCCAACCTGGTGTTTTTTATTGCCGGCATCACCTTACCGGATATTTTTGAACCGAAAGCTTCATTTATTCCTGCTTTTTTATTAGCATTGTTGATGCTTTTGCTTGGGATTTGGAGACAGGACAAGTTGTTTATTAAAAAAAACTAAAACCGTGATTGAATATACTCATGAACATTTCATGAAGGAAGCTTTAAAAGAGGCCAGGAAGGCCATGGCTGATGATGAAGTACCCGTCGGAGGTGTGGTGGTGTGTAATAACCTGGTCATAGCCAGAGCGTATAACATGACAGAACGGCTGAATGATGTCACTGCTCATGCGGAAATGCAGGCTATCACGGCTGCTGCTAATTACCTGGGTTCAAAATATTTGAATGATTGTACTTTGTATGTTACACTTGAACCTTGTACCATGTGTGCAGGAGCGTCTTACTGGGCACAGATGGGCATGATAGTCTACGGGGCAAAGGATGAAAAGAGAGGGTATACCAATGTTGACCCTGATATTTTGCATCCCGGGACTATCGTTATTTCAGGCATCCTTGCTGAAGAATGCAAAACATTATTAAATGATTTTTTTAATTTAAAAAGATGATATGGACAAATCCTTTTTACAATCTTCTTATCTGGATAAAGTGATAAAAGAAATGGCCCTGGTGGCTGGGTACCTTTGGGCTAAAGGATGGGCTGAAAGAAATGCCGGTAATATTTCTGTGAATGTGACCGGACATGTTGAAACAGGACAGGCGGAGCTGGTTTCATTTCCGGAAAAAAAACTGGAGAAAGCTTACCCTTCCCTTGCAGGCGCCTTTATTTTACTCAGCGGGATAGGAACCAGGATGCGTGACCTGGCAGGGGATCCTGTAGGAAACACCTGTATGATAAGGATTACAGACGATGGTGAGGGCTTTCAGAATTTGGATGATGGTACGGTTAGGGATAAGTTGCAGCCAACATCCGAATTGCCAACACATCTGGCTATACATGAAATGCTGGTAATAAGAAATGCCGGTGAGAAAGCTGTTGTTCATACACATGTCAATGAGTTGATTGCTCTGACACATATCAAAAAGTTTACTGATGAAAAGGCCATCAATGATTTGCTTTGGGCAATGCATCCGGAAACCGTTGTCTTTGTCCCGCATGGGATAGGTTTTGTGCCCTATTGTTTACCGGGTTCGGAAAAAATCGCCTGTGCTACATTAAAAGCTCTGGAAGATCATAATGTCATCCTGTGGGAAAAACACGGATGCCTTGCTATCGGTGACGATGTTCAGGATGCCTTCGACCAGATAGATATCCTGGCCAAATCAGCACAAATCTACTTCCTTTGTAAAAGTGCAGGTTTTGAACCACAGGGCATGAACAAGAAAGACCTCGATGAGATCAGAAAAAATTACCTTAAAGATATTTTCTGATCAATAATTTCTTCGTAAATTTCGTTCCAACAAAGCTCAATTATTCGTAATTTAGCAATAGAATTATAATCCATCTAAACATTGATCAAAAGAGAGGCCATACAAAAGATCCTGGAAGCTGCCCGCATCGAGGAAGTCGTCGGGGAATTCGTCAACCTGAAAAAAAGCGGGAAGAATTATAAGGGACTTAGTCCATTCACTAATGAAACAAATCCGTCTTTTTTTGTTTCACCTGCGAAGAACATTTTTAAATGCTTCAGCTCTGATAAAGGAGGTAATGTAGTTACATTCCTTATGGAACATGAACATTTTACCTATCCCGAGGCTCTGCGTTACCTTGCACAAAAGTACAACATTGAGATCGAGGAAGAACAGCAGACACCTGAAGAATTACAGCAATTGAATGAAAGGGAAACGTTGTTCCAGGTCAACGATTTTGCGCAGAAATATTTCACCAATAACCTTTTAGAAACTGAGCAAGGCAAGGCCATTGGTTTATCATACCTGAAGGAGCGAAGCTTCAGGGAAGAGACTATCAGGAAATTTCAACTTGGATACGGGATAGATAAATGGGATGCTTTCACACAGCATGCTCAGCAAAATGGATATAAAAAAGAATATCTGTTAAAAACAGGGTTGAGTATTGAGAAAGAATCAAAAGTTTACGACCGGTTCCGTGCCAGGGTGATCTTCCCTATCCATAACCTGTCAGGAAGAATACTGGGCTTTGGTGGAAGGATCCTTGTTTCTGATGAACATAAACCCAAATACGTCAATTCCCCGGGATCAGTGATATACAACAAAAGTCAGATCCTTTACGGATTATACTTTGCAAAAAATGCTATCATAAAAGCAGATAATTGTTACCTGGTTGAGGGTTATACCGATGTTATCTCCTTTTACCAGTCAGGGATTGAAAATGTTGTGGCTTCATCTGGAACATCACTGACATCAGACCAGATCCGGCTGATAAAAAGGTATACACCAAATATTACTATCTTGTATGATGGTGATGCTGCCGGGATCAAAGCTTCATTCAGGGGTATTGACCTCATCCTTGAAGAAGGCATGAACGTAAAGATTGTTATGTTCCCTGAAGGTGAAGATCCGGATCTATTTGTCAGGAATAACCGTACGGCTGATGTTATTAAATTTATTACCGGGGATGCCAATGATTTTATCAAGTTTAAGACCCGGTTGCTGAAAGATGAAGCAGCCAACGATCCCGTTAAGAAAGCCAACCTTATCAGGGATATCGTTGAAACCATCACCTTGATACCAGATGCCATTTTCCGGACTGTTTATATCAAAGAATGCTCGAATATTCTGGATATCCCTGAGCAGACATTGATGAATGAGTTAAATAAGATACTGAGAAGGAAATTTAAAAAAAGGAGCAACATTCCTGAGCCTGAAGAGATCCCTCCGGTTACACAATATCAGCATATACAGCAGGTTGGGCTGGATGATAACAAAAGTGAGTATCAGGAGAAGGATGTAATAAGGCTGTTATTGAATTACGGGATGGATGATATCATTTTCGAAGAAAAGGATGAAGAAAACAATATTGTTAATATACCTGTCAAGGTTGCCCGGTTTATCGTCAATGATTTGAAGGAGGACGATATACAGTTCCACAATCCTGTTTACCAGTTAATCTTTGAAGAATATGCACTTGCACTTGAAAAAGACTATATACCCGACGACCAATATTTTATCAATCACACGGATGAAAATATATCCCATACTGCGGCTCACCTGCTGAGTTCTCCTTATGAGCTGAGCAGTAATTGGATAAAGAACCGTATTTTTGTTCCTATCGAAAAGGAAAATTTAAAGTACAGTATGGAAACTTCCGTGCTGGCATTGAAAGCAAAGGAGATTGAACATCAGATATCCCTGAACCAGCAATGTATCAAGGAAACTAAAAACGAAGAAGATATATTGATCCTCCTGGAAGAGCAAAAAGGCCTAAAGATTGTCAGCCGGCAGATCAATTCCAGGCTAAGCCGCATTATTATCAAATAGTTGTCCCCTTCTTTTACA
>JAUWGC010000108.1 GCA_030606625.1 Bacteroidales bacterium
CAACTAAGCATTTTTAATACGTGCTTTTCGTCTTGCACAAGTTGGTTCCTTAGCGCCTGTATATCCCTGAATTTGATCTCGTCCCTTATGCGGTCGACGAAATAAATCGTGATGGTTTCACCATAGATATGTTCCCTGAAATCAAAGATATTCACTTCAATGGTAAGGTCGCCATGATCAACGGTAGGACGGTAACCAATATTCCCCATTCCTTTGAATAATTTACCTTTCCATTCAACCCTGCAGGCATAAACTCCCACCGCAGTAATGAGTTTGTATTTATCTTCCAGTTCAATATTGGCAGTGGGAAACCCCATGGTCTTGCCGATTTTCCTTCCGGGGACTACTTTTCCCGTGATTGAATATTCATAACCAAGAAGGTCATTAGCAAGTGAAACCATCCCCAGCCGCAGGGCATTTCTGATCTTGGTGGAACTGACCGACATGTTATGCACATTCCGGGCAGGCACTTCTTCAATGTCGAAACCATATAATTTACCTAACTTCAGTAAATTCAGGTAACTTCCCTTACGGTTCCTGCCAAAATGATGATCATAACCGATGATCAATTTATGAACCTTAATACTGTCGATCAGTATGTCCTTGATGAATACTTCTGAAGATAAACGGGAAAACTCTTTGGTAAATGGAATAATAACAAGATGACCGATACCTGCTTTTTCGATAAGGCTATATTTCTTTTTCCGGGTGTTGATGAATTTAAGATCCCTGCTATCGGGATGAATAACAAGGCGGGGATGCGGAAAAAAGGTAATCACTACTGTCTCGCCACCTGTTTCCCCGGCAACCTGACTCATCTTTTCGAATATCTTCTGATGGCCGACGTGCACACCGTCAAAGGTACCAACGGTCACCACAGACTTATTAACCTTTTTAAAATCTTCGAGTTTATGATAAACTTTCACCGCTTCTAATCCTTTGATCCTTTTATTTCTCCTAAGGTCATATCCAGGTGTAAACGTCAGTTTACACCAATTTGTTTCTTACAATATGTTCTGCGATCTGGACGGCGTTGGTTGCTGCTCCCTTACGAAGATTATCCGCAACAATCCACATATTCAGGGAATTGGGATTGGAGAAATCACGCCTGATCCTTCCAACAAAGACTTCGTTCCTTCCACTGGCAAGTAACGGCATCGGATACTTATTATTCATCACATCATCTTCAACAATAATCCCTTCTGATTGGTTCAAAATATTACGGATGTCATCCAGGACAAATTCTTCTTCAAATTCAACATTAACTGATTCCGAATGGCCTCTGAAGATAGGAACACGGACTGCTGTGGCAGTAATACGGATGCTATTATCCGCTAATATCCTCCTCGTTTCATTGACCAGTTTCAGCTCTTCGGAATTATAACCACTTTCATTGAACTCACCTGCGTGTGGAAAAAGATTAAGGTCAATCTGGTTTGGATAGGCTTTATGTTGATAATCTCCTATACGTTCATTTTCCAATTGTTTTAACGCATAATATCCTGTACCGGTAACCGACTGATAGGTTGAAACCACCACGCGCCTGATCCTGTATTTTTCATGCAGTGGAGCAAGTGGCAACACCAATTGTATGGTCGAACAATTGGGGTTTGCAATGATCCTGTTTTTCCGTGTAAGATTATCTGCATTGATCTCGGGCACCACCAAAGGAATATCTTCGTCCGTACGCCAGGCTGAAGAATTATCAATAACGGTAATGTTAATCCCGGCAAATTTAGGAGCCCATTCTTTCGATACATCCGAACCGGCAGAGAAAATAGCAATAT
Organism: Bacteroidales bacterium; assembly: GCA_030606625.1. GTDB lineage: Bacteria > Bacteroidota > Bacteroidia > Bacteroidales > B18-G4 > JAUWGC01. The sequence continues at coordinate 1,788 of JAUWGC010000108.1, forward strand.
CCGGGTTAGCTTCCAGTCCCTCCCCAATGCTTAACACCTTGTATTGTTCACGGTTGAATTCTATTATTTTACCAACAGAACTGAAAGAAGCAACCGGGATCAGCTCTGTTGCAGAGAAGATATTGCTTTCTTCCAAAACCTTAAGTATTACTTGTCCTACAAGACCGGTTACACCAACAACGGCAATTTTCATAAGTACAAAAGCTGAATTTGTGTATTAACTATTAAACGCGGATAAATTTAATATAAATAAAGATATGCAAGAGCACATCGGCAAAAATATTAATTTAATACTAATTACCGGACTGATTTTTCTTTTACCGTCAATGCATTATGCACAAGTTACAGATGATTTCTCTGACGGGGATTTTACGAATGATCCGTCATGGACAGGAGATATAAGCCATTTCATCATTAATCAGGATCATCAGTTACAGTTAAACGATCAAACAACCGGAGTATCATACCTGTCCACAGAAAATTCAATGATCAACAATTCGGAATGGAGATTCCTGATCATGCTTAAATTCAGTCCTTCCTCAAACAATAATGCTAGGATATACCTCATTTCAGACCAGATGAACCTCAAAGAACCTTTAAATGGTTATTTCCTGCAATTTGGCGAATCCGGCTCAGATGATGCTATTGAGCTTTTCCGGCAGGAAGGCGATGAATCTTTTTCAATATGCCGTGGTACCACGGGATTGATATCTACGTCGTTCACTTTGGGTGTTAAGGTTGTTCACAAAGAAAAGAACTGGGAAATATATGCAGATCCAACAGGGGGTGTCAATTACCAACCGGAAGCCACCGGTACTGACAGCACGTATACTCAGGCAAATTATTTCGGGGTTTATACTAAATATACCAGCAGCAACAGTAAGAAGTTTTATTTTGATGACTTCTATGCCGGGCCAATCATCATTGATTCCATCCCTCCTGAGGTTGTAAGCATAATGATAGCCGGTGAAAAACAACTGGATATACTGTTCTCAGAGGGAGTGGATAAAACCACTGCTGAAGAACAAGGGAACTACCTCGTGGATGGAAACATTGGTCACCCTGATTCGGTATGGCGGGAAGAAGCAAATCCGGAAATAGTTCATCTGGCCTTTTCCAACATCTTCATCAACAGTGCTTATTATGTTTTGACCCTTAAGGATGTTGAAGACCTTTCCGGCAATAAAATGGAACCTGTTACAATACCGTTTTCGTATTTTATCCCGGAACCCTATGATATTGTTATCAACGAGATCATGGCTGATCCGGGGCCGGTGGTCGGACTGCCGAACTATGAGTACCTTGAATTGTATAATTTAACATCTTTTCCTGTAAGCCTTGACGGCTGGACACTGACTATCGGGTCTGGTAATAAAGAATTTCAACAGGTTACTATCGAGGCTGAAAGCTTTTTGATACTGGGGGTAGACTATGGTGTTAATTACCTGTCGCCCTACGGGCCATATTATGGTTTTTCCAGCTTTACACTGACCAATACCGGCCAATCTCTGGCATTGAGTGACCAGGATGGCGTACTTATTTTTTCCGTCACTTACGAGGATGACTGGTACCGGGATGCCAATAAACAAGAGGGAGGCTGGTCACTGGAGATGATCAATCCCTGGAATCCCTGTGCGGGAGCGGTAAACTGGGAAGCTTCAACTCATGAGGAAGGCGGTACACCAGGCAGGATCAATTCAGTCTGTGAAGAAATTGATATACCCGTCGAATTTGAGAAGATATGCTGCATTGATGACAGCACTTTTAAGTTGTATTTTAATCAATCCATGAATCCTTGTCATCTCTCTGAACCACTTACTTATGAAGTTGACCAGGGCATCGGGCATCCTGTGAATGTTTTTCCTGATGAACCCGGGCATTGGTCAGCTACACTTGTATTTAATTCGTCATTTGAGAAGGGAAGGATATATACACTTTATCTCAGCGATTCTTTGAGTAATTGTATAGGATTACCGATGTCTTTCAACAGCCAGATCATGTTGGGGGTTCCGGAACCCGCCGGGTATTTTGATATTGTTATTAATGAAATATTGTTCAATCCACTTGGGGGAGGAGAAGACTATGTCGAAATATACAACCGTTCGGATAAGATCATTGACCTCGAGGAGATATCACTTTCATCCATAAAGGTAAATTTCCCTGATCCGCCCGATACCACTATAAAAAGGATCCTTGAAGATTGCTATTTATTTTACCCGGGAGAATATCTTGTGTTGACCAAAGATCCGGTGAATATCAGAAACTATTATTATACCAGCAATCCGGATGGATTTATCAAAATGGAATCTTTTCCATCATACAATAATGATAAAGGCATTATTGCCATAAACAAAACCAATGGAGATATTTTGGATATTTTTTGTTACGAGGAAGAAATGCATCATCCTTTATTGAACTCTTATGAAGGAGTAGCCCTGGAGCGGATAAATTTTGACAGGCCTCCACAGGATGAAACAAACTGGCATTCTGCTGCCGAACAGGCAGGATACGGAACTCCTGCATATGAAAATTCCCAGTTCGTTCCCGGCCTGATTACGGATGAAATGATAGTCGTCGAGCCGGAGATATTTATTCCTGATAATTACAACGGGGTGAACAACATTTTAAACATCAATTATCATTTTGATAAGCCCGGTTACATGGCCAATATTTTGGTTTTTGATGCTACCGGGAGATTAATCCGCCATCTGGTTGAAAATGCAATGCTGGGTGCGAAGGGAGCCTTTTCCTGGGATGGATTTAATGACCATAACCTGAAAGCCGGCATCGGGATCTATGTGATTTTCACTGAAGTTTTTGATTTGCAAGGAAATGTGAAGCGGTTTAAGAATGTAGCAGTTTTGGGTGGAAGATTTTAGTTAACCACAAAGGCGCACAAAGTACTTCACAAAGTAGCACAAAGGTTTTGCATAAAATTTCAACCCATGATTCGCATTAATAACTTAATAACAATTAATAACAAATCTTGCAGTGGTACCTGCGACATAAAGAAAATAACCAATAACTCAATTTACCTCACTTCCTCCCAAAATCCGCCGGAATCTCCCCCCAAACCCGGGTTTCCCATTTTAAAACAGAATTTGGGTACTGATTTTTCCGGAGCCAATCTTCAGCCCTTTCGATCAGGTTGAAAATGAGTTTGTTTTTAGCGGTTTTTTTCAGCTTTGTTTTCACTGATTTAGTTTTCAACCATTTAATAGCTGTCCTGGAATCTGAATATATAGGCAGGTTGCTGTTATGCTGTTTCAGGTAGGCCAATCCATGGATCAATGCCAGGAATTCCCCAATATTGATGGTACTTTCATTAAATGGCCCTTGCCGGAAGATCTCTTCACCTGTCCTGGTATTAACGCCACGATATTCCATAATGCCGGGATTGCCGCTGCAGGCAGCATCCACTGAAATACTATCCCAGACAGGATCACCAAGCAGGGCTTTATCTGCATCAGTCCTTTCCAAAGGCCGCATATCTTTTCCAATGTAATCTTCATAATTACCATAAAAAGCATTTTCAGCCGTTTCCATGCTGGTAAACGATTTATAAATGGCTCCCTCATAGCCACGGATCTGGGTAAGGCAATCATCCCAGCTTGTGAAGATGCCCGGTTTCTTTCCTCTCCATACTACATAATATTTTTTCATACTAATTTCTCCTTTTCTTATAGAAACACTCAACCCAGATAACCCACATTGTGAAGATCACCACGTAGAAGAATGGCCTGAACAGGTAGTCATGACTGAATTTCCACTGATCTGGCCAGTTAATGATGACCACAGAAAGCCCAATGATACGGAATAAATTGGTCAGATGAACAATAAAAACTCCCAGGGGGATATACCAGATTTTATGTTTCCATGGGCCCGGATACAAGATCATTAATAAGGCAAATTGTGTGAATTGTTTTAGCCCTGAACAACTGGAATTCAAACCAATAAAACAGTTATTGGCAAAATACATGGTTTGATCTGCTGTGGTGAACTTAATATTCAGTATATGTTCGATAAACCAGGAACTCTGGATAAAAACGACCCAGGCCATAAAATTTCCTGCATCTCTCATCCACTCTTCAATGGGGAAGTAATGTAGTTTGATAGCCCAGAACCTCCAACCAAAATGAATAGCAATTGTAATGACTGCGAAGATGGCTACTTCGCGAAAGACATACAAGTTGTACTTTTTAATCAGGTCCCGTACAAATGTTAAAAATCGGCCGAACATCTGGTTTTACGATAGAAATAATATGATGGGCTAAAATAGGGAATATTTATATACCATTGTCGGAAAATGATTATCTTGGCACGTTATAAGAAGTCGACAGTCGACAGTTGACAGTTGACAGTAAAGGGTCCCACAGAAAAATGAAGAAAAGAAAAAAACCGTCACTTGGTGAAAGGATCAGGAAAGACTACATTAAGATCATAAATTCAACGTTGATATTTATCATTAGTTATATTCTGATTTATTGTATTTACCAGTTCACTGTAATTTTTACTGCATCCCTATGGGGATTGGATTCCACCCTATACTATTTTGACCTGGCGTTCAATGATTATTCGCATTTGTGGACAAGTCACAACATACTTATTATTAACTTATCCGGGCCGGTTATTTCGCTAATAGCAGGAATGATTCTTATCATGTTTATATTCAAACTCAAACAATTTGCCGGTTTACAAAAGCTATTGATCCTGTGGCTTTCCCTGCATGGATTCAATCACTTTTTCGGTGCTTTTGTATCCGGTGTTTTAACAGGTGAAGGGTTTGGATATGTTGCAAACTGGCTGTATATGGATGCATCCATGAAAATACTATTCTCACTGGTCTTAATATTCATTTTTGTTTTGACAGGATATTATGCAACAAGAAACTTTTTTGAAACAGCCTATTCACGTTCACGGGTCCAAAAAAAGGGTTATCGCACTGTTTTCCTGATGAACCAGGCCTTACTGCCATGGATTTTTGGCAGTATGATCATCTTAATTGTGAAGGCCCCCAATAATTTAAATTACCCTTATGAAACCTGTATGTTACTTACCATGGGGTTTGTTATAATACCCATATTTTTTAATCATAAAGCCAGGCACTGGTTAAGGAAAAGATGGTTTACCAAACGTTACAGTGTTGCACTGGATTATTTAATATTGTTGATATTGTTGCTTGGGGTTTTCAGGATAGTACTTGCGAATGGTTTGGAATTTTAACTTATTGTGTTTCATTGACGGTTTTCCCGCTTTCGGTCATATATTTTTCTTACACCATACCCTATGGCAAGTGAAAGCAGAATAAGTAAGCCGCCACCTATGTTGGCGCCGGTTAATGGTGAAATGAAGTCTAAAATTTGTGCATGATTAATATATAGTGAGGTATCAGAGGAAGAAAATAGTGTGATAAAGGGTGCAACAATCAATATTAAAACCAGAATTGTCGATTGGATGATCTTATACATATTAACAAAATTTGTTTTTGTTGTAAGAGATCAGGGTTTTTCTAATTATTGCATTTTCCCCTCAAAATGGAACAGTAAAGATATTTATTTCTGAAGTAAAATAACAGGTAGATAAGTACTGATTTTAACCAGTAAAAAAAGGAAGTTTTTTTTACTTTTCATTGTACCCACTCCCCATCCCCCCTCCCTGCGAGCCTACTCTTTATACACAAATATTGCGGAAGTATGTTATTAACAAAATCATGTTAAAAATAAACAAACATCACCTTGTTAATTGAAAGAATTAAACCAGATACTTGTAGGAAAATAAGATATTATGGAACACATTCAATTATC
>JAUWGC010000021.1 GCA_030606625.1 Bacteroidales bacterium
ACCCAATTGGAACCGGCTATTCTTTATAATGATCATAAAAAAAAGTTTTCCCTTTGCCATTTTAGTGTTGTTGATGACTTTTTACTACCGTAGTGATGTTATCTTGCTGGAAAGGATCCTGAAAGACAGTTATGGCGATCAACAGGTTGGTGTTTATGCCATGGGTTTTAGGTTACTGGATGCGGCTAACATGATTCCAATGCTTTTTGCAGTATTATTATTTCCGATCTTTTCCAGAATGATCAAAATGAAAGAGCCAGTTGTCCAAATGGTCAAACTGGCATTTTCATTATTATTCACATTATCTGTTATTGTCGCTGTTGGGTCCTGTTTTTACAATTATGAACTTATGGGTTTACTGTATGAAAAAAATATTCCCGAAGCTTCTCTTGTTTTTAATAAATTGATGTTCTCCTTCATAGCCATTTCAACAATATATGTCTTTGGCACATTGCTTACTGCCAATGGCAACCTTTGGCAGTTAAATATTATTTCAGCGATTGCATTGTTGGTCAATTTCACCATTAATTTTATCCTTATCCCGAAAATACAGGCAGAGGGATCAGCCTATGCCAACCTTGCAACACAGTTTATTGCAGCAATTTCCCAGGTAATATTGGTGCAATATGTATTTAGATTTTCAATAAATTATAAGTATATTGCTTCACTGGTCATTTTCGTTGCCGGTGTGATCTTATTGAATTCTATATCTAAACATTTGGAATTCAACTGGATACTAAATTTCGGACTAATGATTGCCGGATCCCTGATTTTGGCCAGCCTTCTCAAATTGCTGAATATAAAATCATTAATACATATTATAAAGAACCGTTAATTAATGATTTTTCCTTTTCATTGTTGTAATCTATTGTACTTTAAATAAAATTTCCTACTTTTGACCCCTTTATTGAAAATATTAAAAGTTAGTTATGATTAACCTCAAAGAAAACAGTGAATTTGATTCTTCTGGATTCTTATTCTTTATTTATAAATGGAGAAAACCATTAATCATCGTATGTGCATTAGCACTGATTGCATCATGGATATTTTCATCCTCAATCTTCATCACACCAAAATACAGGTCTTCAGTAATATTATTTCCGGTAGCCACCAATTCTGTTTCCAAAGTTTTGATCAGTCAGAAATCCGGAATAAAGGAAGATATTTTGGGTTTTGGTGAAGAAGAACAAACTGAACAATTACTCCAAATCCTGAATTCAAATAAAATAAGGGACAGGATAATTATTAAGTTTGATTTGATGAATCATTACGGTATTAATCCTGATTCCCGGTACAAAATGACCAAATTGATCAGGGAATATCAGAATAATGTAACATTCAGGCGAACTGAGTATATGGCTGTTAAAATTTCCGTACTGGACAAAGACCCGTTAATGGCCGCGAATATTGCAAATACGATCGCCGAATTGCTTGATTCAACCAAAAATCAAATGCAGAAAGAAAGAGCAATTATGGCATTCAGGATTGTTGAGCAGGAATACAAGAAATTACAGGATGAGATCAGGGAAATCGTCGACTCATTAAGTGTGATTGGTAAATTAGGCGTGAATGATTATGAATCTCAGTCAGAGGTTATTAATCAGCAATTTGCCATAGCCATTTCCAAAAATGATAAGCAGGCTATTAATGCCCTTGAAAAAAAGCTGGATATACTGGCCAAATATGGCAGTACTTATCTTTCACTTAAAAATATTCTTGAATTCAAGGCGGAACAATTGACTCTACTTAAGGCAAAGTATGTAGAAGCAAAAATAGATGCCGAACAGGAACTTCCCCAAAAATTCGTGGTTAACGATGCATTCGCAGCTGAAAAAAAATCATATCCGATTCGTTGGATCATTGTTGTTGTTTCAACACTATCAGCATTCTTATTAACCATTTTGATTATCATAATAATTGAAAACTTTGCCCGGTATCAAAAAAAAACCTGACGAAATAATCCTGACAAAAATATCTGAATATTAAATATAAATTCCTAATCATGAAAGAATATAATAACAATATAGATATACTTAGTCTCCTCTTTAAATGGAAATACCATATATTGATCATTACCATAATTGGAATTATACTGGCATCAATATTTTCAAGTCCTTCATTCATTACTCCGAAATATAAATCAAAAGCTGTGGTTTATCCTTCAAACATCTCTTCATATTCTGATGAAAGTGAAACAGAGCAGATGCTTCAGATATTACAATCAAGGGATATAAAAGACAGTGTTATCAAGATGTTCAATCTTCCTAAACATTATGAATTAGACAGTAATTACAAATATTTTTACACCATACTTTATTATGAATACAGTAAAAATGTAAAAATCAGTAAAACACTTTACGAGTCTGTGGAAATCTCCGTTTTGGATAAGGATCCGATAATTGCCTGTGACATGGTTAATGCCATTATTTATTTCTATAATAAAAAAGTGAGAATCCTGCACAACGACAAATACCGGGAAGTAGTTAAAATGTATAAAAATATTCTTGCTTTTAAGAAAGCAAGCATTGATTCGTTAGAAGCCGAATTGCATAAATTGAGTACTGAATACGGATTGATCGATTTTGAATCCCAGGTAATTGAGATCACCAAGGGCCATTTAAAAACCATCATGGGAACAGACAGATTAAATGTCAATGAAGATGAAGTGAAAAGATTAAGGGAAAACATGGAAGACAAAGGCGGTGAGCTGATTACACTTGTTGAATCTATAAGACAAGAAGCAAGGACTTATGCTGATCTTAAATTAGAATACGAAGATGCAGTCCGGTTTTACACAGATGTACTAACATATACCAATATTATTACACCTCCATTTCCGGCAGACAAAAAATCATACCCGGTAAGATGGTTGATCGTTTTATTTACTGCCTTTTCAACCTTTGTTTTAACAGTTATTATTATCCTGATCATTAACAAATATAAGACGCAGATCAAACCTCAATTAAAACATAATCAGGTTAGTAACAAATAAACCATAGCCTTATCGAACTGATTGAAAAATACAAGCATCATCTGGTATATATTATCAGTTTCATTTTTATCGGCATCAGTTGTTATATGATGGTACATGAAAAGTTCTATATACTTGCAGTGCCATTAGTATTATTGTTACTTCTGCTGTATATCTTTTCACTGGATAAGGTAATATTGCTAATAACATTCCTGACCCCGTTAGCTATTAACTATAAGGATTTTGAATTCGGCATAGGGATATCCCTGCCTACTGAACCTTTAATGCTTGGAGTGTTATTTATTTTCATATTTCGTATATTTTATGATGGGGGCTATAATAAAAAGGTGTTAAATCATCCGGTATCCATAGCAATCATAATATATCTTATCTGGATTTTTCTTACAATTTTTACCAGTGTGCTTCCTTTGGTATCGATAAAATTCTTTATTGCCAAGTTATGGTTTGTTATACCATTCTATTTCATTTGTGTATTGTTATTTAAAAAATTCAGTACCATTAAGTTGTTTCAATGGCTATATGCTATACCGCTTCTATTCGTGGTTTTTTATACTCTTTACAACCATTCTTTGTGTGGATTTGATAAGCCTTCCAGTAATATGGTAATGCGGCCTTTTTACAACGATCATACTGCATATGGTGCAATACTGGCAATGTTCATCCCTGTATTTGCCGGATTCTCCTTATTCAAGGGATATTCAAAAACATACAGGTTTATTTCACTTGGTGTCTTGACCATTCTGATTATTGGCCTCATTTTTTCATATAGCCGTGCCGCATGGTTAAGCCTTGGGCTCACATTTTTTGTCTGTATTATCATTTTACTGAGGATAAAATTTAAATGGCTACTGGTAATGCTTCTAATACTTGCAGGTTTATTTTATATGTTCCAGTTTCAGTTTATGGACCGTTTGGAAAAAAATAAACAAGATTCTTCAACAGATTTTTTCGAGCATATTCAGTCCATTTCTAATATCTCGTCTGATGCCAGTAACCTTGAAAGGATCAACCGCTGGAATTGTGCGATCAGACTGTTTAAAGAAAAACCCTTTTTTGGATGGGGGCCGGGAACTTATCAGTTTATGTATGCACCATTTCAAATATCCAAGGAAAAGACCATCATCAGCACCAATGTAGGTGATATGGGCAATGCCCACAGTGAATATATTGGTCCTTTATCCGAATCGGGTTTATTTGGCATGTTTACTTTTATAGTTATAGTAATAACTGTGATGATCACCGGTTTAAGGGTATATAAATATGCGCGAAGCCGTGAAGTGAAAATGTTAAGCCTGGTATTATTACTTGGGCTTTTCAGCTATTTCACGCATGGATTGTTAAATAATTTTCTTGACTCTGATAAAGCATCCGTTCCTTTCTGGGGATTCATTGCTATTCTTGTTACCCTGGATTTATATTTTAGAAAAAGCAAACCGGAAGAGTTGGAACATACAGCAAACAATAAGGACGGGAATGATCAATAAGTATTAATTGAGTTTTTTATATATCTCAGGTAATTTTCGCAGGCAAACAAGTTCTCTCCATTTTTTCTTAGCTTCATCAGCCGGTGAACCAAAATAAACTTTGTTCCCTTCAAGTGATTTTGAAACGCCTGAACCTGCCAGGACTACAGCTCCTTCACCGATGACAACCTCTTTAATAACACCCACCTGTCCCCACAGGATGACATTATCCTTTATCTCAGATACACCAGCAATGGCACTGTTTGAAGCAAAAAGACAGTATCTCCCGATAACCGTATCATGACCAATCTGGATATGGTTATCAAATTTAGTATATTCTCCGATGATCGTGTCACCGGTTACACCTTTATCGATTGTACAACAACCTCCGATCTCGACATTATCTTTTATAACAACTCTGCCACAAGAATGAAACTTTAAGGTTTTGTTATTCCTTTTTTGAAAATAAAACGCATCAGCACCAATGACAGAATTGGAATGAATAATCACATTGTCACCTATAATGCAATGATCGTATATACTGACATTGGCATGAATGATACAATTTTTCCCAATTTTTACATGGTTGCCAATGAAAACACCTGGCTGGATGATGGTGTCCTCCCCGATACTGGCCGAAGAACTGACAGCCTTTAAGCATTTTTCGAAGGGCCGAAAATGGTTGGTCAATTTATTAAAGTCTACAAAAGGATCATTTGAAAAAATCAGGGCTTTTCCGGATGGCTTCTTAACTTTTTTATTGATTAAAATAGTAGTCGCCCTGGAATTTATAGCCTTGTCATAATATTTAGGGTGATCAACGAAAGTCAGGTCCCCTGGTTCAACCATATGAATTTCATTGAATCCGCTAATCTCAAAATCAGGATCACCATCAAATTCAGCATTGATCAATCCCGCAATATCTTTTAATTTATAATATGATTCAAGTTTCATAAAAAGAAAATTCCATTATTTATTAACCCTCTCCAAATATTCACCGGTGCGTGTGTCAACCTTGACCTTATCTCCGATATTGATAAAAAGCGGCACTTTTACAACTGCACCTGTTTCCATAGTGGCATCTTTCAAGGTGTTGGTAGCAGTATTCCCCTTTTCACCCGGTTCAGTATAGGTTACTTCCAAAACTACGTTTGCCGGCATTTCGCAAGAGATAAGGGTATCTGTATCAGTGTGAGTCACGATTTCAACTTCCTGGCCTTCCTTTAAAAAGTCATGAGCACTGATCAGATTCTTATCGAAATAAGTCTGTTCGAAAGTTTCGTTATTCATAAAGTGAAACAAGTCTCCATCCCTGTAGAGATATTGATAAGGCCTTCGTTCAACCCTTTGAATGTTAATTTTTACACCTGCCGGAAATGTATTGGGCAATACTTTCCCTGTTTTAATATTCTTAAGTTTTGTTCTGACAAAAGCAGGTCCCTTTCCTGGTTTTACATGTTGAAATTCAACAATAGTAAATAATTCCCTATTGTGCTCTATAATCAATCCGTTTCTGAAATCAGCAGTAGTTGCCATTTGAAATAAAGATTTTACATTTCTGACTTTTGAAATTTAGAATATCCTTTCATTATTCCACGTGTTGAGAGTGCAATAAACGACAGTATCTCATCTCTTTCCTGAGAAGCAGGAATTTCTGCTTCAATGAAATTTACCGCCTGTGAAACATTTAAGTTCTTGAGGTAGATATATCTGTAAATATCCTGGATATGATTGATTTGATCGTTGGTAAATCCTCTTCTTCTTAATCCGATTGAGTTTACGCCAACATAGGATAATGGTTCTCGTGCGGCTTTAGTAAATGGTGGGACATCTTTTCTGACCAAGGATCCACCTGAAATTATTGCATGTGCACCGATCTGCACAAATTGATGAACAGCAGCAAGCCCACCTATAATAGCCCAGTCATCAATGCGAATATGACCTGCCAGGGTAGCGGCATTAGCCAGGATAACGTTATCCCCGATGATACAATCATGGGCAACATGGCAATATGCCATAAGTAAACAATTATTTCCTACAACAGTTTCAAGGTTTGCCTTTGTTCCCCTGTTAATGGTTGCAAATTCCCTTACTGTAGTGTTATCACCAATCTTAACAATGGTTTCTTCGCTGTTATATTTCAGATCCTGTGGTATAGCGGCAATAACAGCACCGGGGAATATCCGGCAATTCTTTCCAATCCTGGCACCTTCCATAATAGTGACATTTGACCCGATCCAGGTTCCTTCTTCTACGACAACATTTTTTTCAATATTCACAAAGGGTTCAATTACAACGTTATTTGCAATCTTGGCCTGAGGGTTAACATATGCGAGAGGTTGATTCATTGTCCTGATTTTTCAATATTATTCGAATTCATTTTTACAATAGAAGCCATCATCTGACCTTCCATTACGATTTTATCTCCTACATATGCTGTGCCTTTCATATTGCAAATACCACGGCGAATAGGACCCAAAAGTTGGTTGTAAAATACCAGGGTATCCCCGGGTACGACTTTTCGCCTGAATTTGGCATTATTGATCTTGAGGAAAAGTGTAATATAATTTTCCGGATCAGGAACAGAATTCATAACTAATATTCCGCCAGTTTGCGCCATTGCTTCAATTTGTAATACGCCTGGCATAACAGGTTCATCAGGAAAATGACCGACAAAATAACTTTCATTTATGGTTACATTCTTAACACCAACAATATGTTTGTCGCTCATTTCTATGATCTTATCGATAAACAAGAAAGGAGGCCGATGCGGTAAGATCCTTTTAATATCATTAATATCGAAAAGAGGTTTCTTGTTCAAATCGAATTTAGGAATCGTTTTATTTTTATTTCTATTTTCTTTCATCATCTGTTCTTTAATAAGTTTGGCAAATTGTACATTCGCATGATGTCCCGGTCTTTTTGCTATAATGTTGGCCTTTAGCGGCTTACCAAGTAATGCAAGATCACCAATAACATCAAGCAGCTTATGCCTGGCTGGTTCATTCTGAAAGTGAAGTTCAAGGTTATTGAGAATGCCCTCTCTTAATACTTTAACTTTAGGTTTTTTCAATAGTTTTGCTAAGCGATCAAGTTCTTCCTGAGATATAACCCTGTTTACAAAAACGATTGCATTACTTAGATCTCCACCCTTTATTAAATTGTTGTTAAGCAGGTATTCCAGTTCGTGCAAGAATACAAATGTTCGTGATACAGAAATTTCATCCTTGAAATCATCTATTTTTTCAAGAACAGCATTTTGGGTACCCAATACTTTAGTCTCGAAATCGATCATTACAGATATTTTGTAATCATCATATGGTATGGCTATTATTTCGGTTTTTCGTTCTGGATCTCTATAATTTATGTTTGAAGAAATTTCAATATATTTCTTATCTGCATTTTGTTCAATAATACCTGCTTTTTGTAACGCCTCAGCAAAATATTTGGAACTTCCATCCATGATAGGAATTTCAACCTGGTCTACTTCCATGATCAGGTTATCGATTCCTAACCCAGCTACTGCCGCAAGTATATGCTCTGTTGTTGCAATACTTGTACCATTCTGCGCTATAGTGGTGCCTCTTTCTGTGTCAACAACATTGTCAATATCCACTTTGATAACAGGATTATTCTCAAGGTCAACCCGTATAAATTTTAAACCGTGATTTTCAGGAGCTGGCTTAAAGGTAAGAATTACTTCATCGCCAGTATGTAAACCTGTTCCAACTATAGAAATAGCAGCCTTTATAGTCTTCTGTTTTTCCGGCATACCAAATTGAAAAATATATTATACTAATAATTAAGAAATAATCCGCAAAGGTAATAATTTTTGACTTAGGTCAATCAAAGAAGGCAATTCATTATTATTGTTTAATCATCCGATTTTTTTTCCAGATTATCCAGTCTTTCAACGATCCCGGATAAATTGCGGAAATGGATGTAGGCTTTTCTATATCTGGATATTTCAAAAGCAGGGGAACCAAGTACTATTGAACCATCCTTTATATTTGATCCTACTCCTGATTGTGCACCAATAATAACATTATCACCGATCTTGATATGTCCGACCAATCCAACCTGTCCGGCAAGTATACAGTTTTTTCCAACTTTTGTTGATCCTGAGATGCCTGTTTGGCCAGCAATTACAGTATTCTGCCCAATTTCCACATTGTGTGCAATCTGGATAAGATTGTCCAGTTTTACTCCTTTGCGAATAATTGTAGAACCGATAGTAGCACGGTCAATGGTAGTGTTGGCACCTATTTCCACATCATCTTCAATGATGACATTGCCTATCTGTGCAACCTTTTTGTAGTTATTATCTTCCTGTGGTGCAAATCCAAATCCATCGCTTCCAATTACTACACCAGGGTGAAGTGTGCAATTCTTACCAATTGAATTGTCATCTAATATTTTTACGCCTGCATATATGAGAGTATTATCATCAATCTGAACATTATCACCAATATATGTGTTCGGGTAGATCCTGACCTTGTTTCCAATCACAGTATTGCTACCGATATAAACAAAAGCACCTAAATAAACATCCTTTCCTATTTTAGCCGATTCTGAAACAAATGCCATGTCAGATATGCCGGTCTTTTTCAATTTAACCTTGTTATAGGTTTCAAGGATTTTTGCAAAACTTGAATAGGCGTTTTCTACCCATATTAATGTCGCATTGATTGGATATTCAGGTTTGAAGTCTTGGTTTACAATAACAATAGAAGCTTTAGTCGAATAAATATATTGGGTGTACTTAGGATTAGCTAAAAATGTCAATGAACCTTGTTCTCCCTCTTCGATCTTAGAAATTTTACTGACTTTAACATCGGGATCACCCTCTATTTTTCCATTTATTATTCCTGCAATTTGTTGTGCTGTAAATTCCATTAAACTTTCACTTAGTAAATTCAATTACAATTATAATCATAATTTCGTTGTAGTTAACAACTGTTTTTTTATCAATTATTAACAATCTGAATAATTTTAGGATAACAGACAAAATACTTGGTAACGGGCTTAAACAAAACAGATATATTTAGCTGGTCAGATGCTTTTGCAATATCAACCATTTCACCACTATTTAAAATAATGTTGATTTTGTCGCTCATGGGGTGATAAGCATAGTTCGCTGTTGAATCTGTAATTATTAAATATTCTGCTTCATCTTCACTTAATTTGAATATCTTTTGCGTTTCTGATTTGATCTTTTCTATATATTTCTTATCAAACGGTGTATTCTGAAGCTCAATCCTGAAAAGGTGCCGGTTAATGAGATTACTGCAAAGCATTGATAATACATAATCTGATTGTTTTGCCCATACTTTGATGGAAGCAAATATGTCAAAATCATCCAGTTCGGAAAACAGATCCAATAATTTTTTATCATTTATTAAATCTTCAATCTGGAATGAATATTTTAAAAAGTTCAGCAGCGCAGGTGTGGTAAAAATCATTTCACCTTTTCGCACAAGGTATTTGGCTCTTTTCAGGATATGCAAAAGCATGCTTTCAGCTGCAATAACCGTTTTATGCAGGTAAACCTGCCAATACATCAACCTTCTTGCAATGATATATTTTTCAATGGAATAGATTCCTTTAACCTCAACTGCCAGCTTATCATCAGACACTGTCATCATTTTAATGATCCTGTCTGTATTGATCACACCTTCTAAAACACCTGAATAAAAACTATCCCTCATCAGGTAATCCATCCTGTCCATGTCTAACTGGCTCGACACCAATTGATGGAGAAATTTTCTTTTATATGTATTGCTGAAAATATCAATTGCCAGGTGAAGTGTTCCGTTAAACTCTTCATTAAGCCTTTGCATATATACTTTTGAAATGTCTTCATGATTGACATCCTCAAGAATAGTATGTTCCAGGGCATGAGAGAAAGGCCCATGACCTATATCATGTAAAAGGATAGCCAGTGATGCTCCAATGGCTTCTTCATCCGTAATATCATGTCCTTTAAGGCGTAATGCAGAAATTACCTGATTCATCAGGTGCATTGCGCCTATTGAATGATGAAATCTTGTGTGCAGAGCACCGGGATAAACAAGATGAGTTAGCCCCAGTTGTTTGATCCTGCGTAAACGTTGGAAATATGGATGTTCAATAATATCAAAGACCAATTCATTTTCAATTGGAATAAATCCATATACAGGGTCATTAAATATTTTTCGTCTATGAAAAGATGAAGCACGCACAGAAATAATGTAAATTTGTAATATATTATATACTTTTTTAAACAATAATTCCTGGAAATCTACATTTCAATATTACAACTTTTTTTCAGGAAGTCAAAATCAGCATATCCTGATTGGATATAATTAACTACTCCGCAGCTTTGATACGGAGAGGCAAAGGCGGATTAAAAAATAAGAGGAAAATTATGGAAAATATCAGTATTTTATGGGTAGATGATGAGATAGAGATGCTTAAACCACATATCCTGTTTTTGGAACAAAAAGGCTATGAAGTTAATACTTCAAACAATGGCGATGAGGCTTTGGACATGATCATGAATAATCCTTATGACATTGTATTTCTGGATGAACAAATGCCAGGGCTTTCAGGTATTGAAACCCTGGAAAAAATCAAAACCCATTACCCGAACTTACCGGTTGTAATGATCACCAAGAGTGAAGAAGAAACAATTATGGAAGATGCAATCGGTTCCAATATCTCTGACTATCTGATCAAACCGGTCAATCCCAACCAGATCCTTTTGTGTCTGAAAAAAAACTTTGAAAACAAAAAATTGATCAGTGAAAAGACATCTTATGCATATCAACAGGAATTCCGTAATATTGGTATGGAGATATCAGGTGATCTTGGATATCAGGAATGGGTTAATATATTTAAAAAACTGACCAGATGGGAGCTGGAACTGGAAAAATCCACAGATGATGGGATTCTTCAGATACTAAAAATGCAAAAGGATGAGGCAAACCAGGTCTTTTCAAAATTCATTGAGAGAAATTATTATGACTGGGTAAATGGTAATAGTCAAGACAAGCCTATTCAGTCCCATATTCTATTTAAGGAAAAGGTTTTCCCTCTTCTGGAAAAGTCATCTCCGCTCTTCGTGTTGGTGATCGATAACCTCAGATATGATCACTGGAAAACCATTCAACCACTTATCGAAGAGTATTACAGAGTGGAAAGTGATGACATTTATTACAGCATCTTGCCAACAACCACCCAATACGCAAGAAATTCAATATTTGCCGGACTGATGCCTTATGAGATTGAACGCAAATATCCTGATTACTGGATTAATGAAAATGACGAAGGTTCTAAAAATCAATACGAAAGTGAATTGATGACAGAACAACTGAAGAGATTTGGTAAGAATATCAGACATTCCTATAATAAAGTGTTAAACCTGGAAGTAGGTAGAAAACTTGCGGATAATCTGTCCAATTTTCTAAACAATGACCTGAACGTGATTGTTTATAATTTTATAGATATGCTTTCTCATGCACGGACTGAGATGGAGATCATCAGGGAATTGGCAGATGATGAGCCTGCATACAGATCATTGATGTTATCATGGTTTGAGCATTCCTCACTCTTCGATATCATCAAATACATTGCAGAGAAAAAGGCGAATCTGCTGATCACAACTGATCATGGATCCATAAAAGTCCAAAACCCAGTGAAAGTTATCGGTGATAGAAATACAAATACCAATCTCCGGTATAAAATTGGCAAGAACCTGAATTTCAACAAAAGGGAAGTATATGAGATCAAAAATCCTTATGACATATTCTTACCAAAGAGCAGTGTTAGTTCAACATTCATCTTCTGCAGAAATAATGATTTCTTTGCTTACCCCAACAACTACAATTATTATGTTAATTATTACAAAAATACATTTCAGCATGGCGGGATATCCCTGGAAGAAATTCTGGTGCCGGCTATTACTTTAAAGCCAAAATAATTGTGAATGAGTGAAACAATATTATGCAGGAAAAAAAGTGAGTTGGCCAAGGTTGCACAAACCCTTATAAGTACATACCCGGATTATCGTATATTTGCATTTTACGGATTAATGGGGGTAGGTAAAACAACATTGATAAAAGCTATCTGTACATATTTAAATGTTTTTGACATAGTGACAAGTCCGACATTTTCAATAGTTAATGAATACCATACAACTGATAAGGAAATTATATATCATCTGGATTTCTACAGAGTAAAAAGCCTGGATGAAGTAATGGATATCGGATATGAAGAATATTTCTTTAACGGTTCGTATTGTTTTATTGAATGGCCGGAAATGATTCAACAACTATTACCAAATAAATACGTATATATTTTGATTAATGAAAATCCCTCTGATAATTCAAGATTGGTTCAACATAAAGCTTTTAGGAGCCTATGATTGCTGACCAAAATAATATTTTTAAATTTTCCCATTCGGAAAAATTAATGCCTCAGGAAGAAGTTCTGGAAACCAATAAAGAGAAAAGACAAATTTCTATAGGCCTTCCGAAAGAAATATCACCTGAGGAAAAAAGAATTGCACTTGTTCCGGAAGCAGCAGGGCTATTGGTGCAAAACGGACATAACGTCTTCATCGAATCATCAGCAGGTACTTCTGCCCATTTCCCTGACCATGAATACAGTGAGGCTGGAGGACAAATTGTTAACAGCCCTGAAGAAGTATATAAATCCGATATTATTTTAAAGGTTACTCCTCCTGCAGATAATGAAATTGAACTGATTAAAAACAAACAAACTCTTATCTCTGCTTTGCAAGTGATGAGCCAAACCAGAGACTATTTCAGTAAACTCTCATCAAAGAAAATCACAGCCATCGCGTATGAACTGATACAGGATAAAACCGGCTCATATCCGGTTCGAAGATTATTGAGTGAGATCGTCGGAAAGGAAGCTATTATAATTGCAGCCCAATATCTTGGCAATCAAATACATGGACGAGGTTCTATGTTGGGAGGGTTTCCCGGGATAACACCTTCTGAGGTAGTAATACTTGGTGCCGGAACAGTTGGTGAGAATGCCACAAGGGCTGCTCTGGGACTGGGTGCTGTAGTGAAAATATTTGACCATTCAATATATCGTTTGAGAAGATTACAGGATAATCTTAATACGAAATTATTCACATCTATTATACAACCAAAGGTATTGCTTAAATCATTAAGGACAGCAGATGTTGTCATTGGAGCTATACACTCGGTTTATGGAAAAACACAATGTATCGTTTCTGAAGAAATGGTCAGGCAGATGAAACCAGGGGCAGTCATCATTGATGTAAGTATTGATCAAGGGGGATGCTTCGAAACATCACATATGACTAATCATAAAGAACCTGTTTTTAAGAAATATGATGTTACACATTATTGCGTAACAAATATAGCATCCTGTGTTCCGCATACTGCCTCATATGCATTAAGTAATTTTTTTACTCCCGTTCTCCTAAAGATCGGAGAAGAAGGAGGAGTGGATAATATGCTCAGGGGAGATTTTGGAATATGTAAAGGTGTATACCTGTTCCATGGAATATTGACCAATCGTTATATCAGTGATCTGTATAATCTGCCTTTTCAGGATATTGAACTCCTCATGGCTGCATTCAGAGGGTGATCAGCGATATTAATTGGTTTCATGAAACCTGTTACTACTATAAAGTCCGGCCTGCATAACATTATTATCGGTAACGAAGCCTGTAAAGTTCTGGATGACCATCTGAGCCAGGAAACAATGAATCCTTTTATTCTGGTTGATGATCAAACCAAAGTTCACTGCTTGCCTTACCTGATGAATTGTTCGAAAAAAATAATATGGGACAATATCATTCAAATTCCTGAAGGAGAGAAATATAAAAACCTTCAACAATGTGAAACCATTTGGAACAAGATGTTTCAGAATAAGGCAGACAGGAATGCTTTGTTGATCAATCTTGGAGGTGGCATGATCAGCGATCTTGGGGGATTTGCCGCATCAACATTTAAACGGGGAATACGGTTTTTTAATATCCCAACCAGCCTGACAGGACAGGTTGATGCATCCATTGGTGGTAAAATAGGTGTAAACTATGGGGGAATTAAAAACCAAATCGGGCTTATTTCCTTTCCTCAGTTAATTATCATTGACCCGGTTTTTTTAGAGACTCTTCCTGAACGTGAAATACGGTCAGGTTTTACAGAGATCATCAAACATGCTTTAATAGCAAATGACAAATTATGGAAAAAAATATTACATTCCAGCATGCAGGAATTGTTGAATTTCCCTTCTGATAAAAATGCCTGGATACAATTAATTACAGAATCCGTAAGAATTAAAAATAATATCGTTTCTTCAGATCCATATGAAAAGAATCTTCGCAAATGTCTTAATTTCGGACATACTGTTGGCCATGCCATCGAGGCTCATTTACATACAGAACATGATATTCATACACATGGTGAAGCAATTGCAGCAGGCATGATCTGTGAAATGTATATTTCAAGCAAGGTAACCGGCTTTTCGTTCAGTGATGTTGAAACTGTTTCAAATCATATCATACGATGTACCGGACACCATTTAATTTCCCGATCTTCTTTCAATGATCTTGTATCCCTTATGGAACATGATAAAAAAAACATCTCTGGAAAAATTATGTTTACATTGCTTTCAGAAATTGGCAAACCAGTCATTAATAAAAGTTGTGAGAAACAAATAATTTTCGAAAGCTTTGAATATCTTAATTCCCTGGCCTGACAAATGAACACTCTCTGGATTTATAAAAATAATAAACACCTGGATGGAATTGTTGAACTTCCTGATTCGAAAAGTGAAAGCAACAGGGTTTTGATCATACGGTCGTTATGCGGAAAGAACTTTCAGATAGATAACTTGTCAGAATCTGATGATACCAGGACGCTGGAGCGGTTATTAAAACTAATTGAAAAAACAACACATTCTAAAGATGATAAGCCGGTAATACTAAATACAGAAAATGCGGGTACTGTCATGAGATTCCTAACTGCTTTTCTGTCAATTAAAACCGGGTCATGGTTGCTTACCGGTTCTGAAAGAATGAAGGAACGCCCGGTTGGCAAGCTTGTTGATGCCCTTAAACAATTGGGAGCGGATATTACTTATCTTGATAAAGAAGGTTTTCCACCATTATTAATCAATGGATCAGGGCTTGAGGGAAAAGAAATCAGTGTTGAGGCATTTGAAAGCAGTCAGTTTGTCACGGCATTGATGCTCATTGCCCCGGTTATTTCAGGAGGACTGAAAATCAATTTAAAAGGGATAGTCGTATCACGTCCCTATTTAGACATGACAATCCGAATCTTAAACCGGTTTGGTGTTCATGTTCACAAAAGTGATTCATATATCGAGATCAATGATCAAACTTTTAAACCTAATAATTATTCAATAGAAAAGGATTGGACTGCAGCTGCATATTGGTATGAATTAGTAGCCCTTTCCGGGCATGGGAGTTTATTATTAAAAGGTTTGGAGAAGAAAAGTGTCCAGGGAGATGCTATCCTGCCTGATATTTTTGAAAATTTTGGTGTGAAAACACAATTCCGCAATGATGGCACTTATCTATTTAAGAAAGGTGATGAAGTTAAGCAATATGAAAATAGTTTTATAGACCATCCTGACTTAGCCCAGGCTTGTTTGGTTACCTGTGCCGGTTTGAACATCCCATCTGTTTTCCACAGGCTAGGCCATCTTCAGATAAAAGAAACAGACCGCATCCGGGCAATGATGAATGAATTTAAAAAAATTGGCATCATTTCGATGTTAGAAAAAGATACAGTTATTATTAGAAAATCAGAACAACTAAAAGTTAACTACCCTATAGAAACATACGGAGACCATCGGATGGCAATGTCGTTTGCACCTTTATCCATTCAAACCGGGCAAATTGGAATAAAGAATCCAGGTGTTGTCACTAAATCCTATCCTGGCTTTTTTAAGGAACTTGAAAAACTTAAATTTAAACTGTTAACCGAATAGATAGATATTTTATTAAATTTGTGACAAAACATCCGCAATGGAAGTTGATATATTCATACCCTGCTTTATTGATCAGATCTATCCGGAAACCGGTTTTAACATGGTTAAGGTTTTAGAAAAACTCGGTGTGAAGGTCCATTATAATGATAAACAAACCTGTTGCGGACAGATAGTCTTTAACAACGGATTCTGGGAGGAAGCAAAAGCCATTGGCCAAAAATTTATTGAAGACTTTTCTTCAGACAGGCTAATTGTCGGACCTTCGGCTTCCTGTGTTGGTTATATAAGAAACCATTATGATGACCTCTTCAAAAATACTTCATTTCATAATGAATACCGGCGTTTGCAGAAAAGGATCTATGAATTTACCGACTTCCTGGTAAATGTTCTAAAAGTAACTGATGTTGGAGCAACATTTGAACATGAAGTAACCTATCACGATTCATGTGCAGCTTTAAGGGAATATGGAATAAGAGAGGAACCAAGAATATTGCTAAAGAATGTCAAAGGATTGAAATTGCTTGAAATGAAAGACACTAATGTTTGTTGCGGATTTGGAGGCACCTTTTCTGTTAAGCATGAAGCAATTGCATCAGCAATGGCTGAGCAGAAAATCTTTAATGCCCAAAAAACAGGTGCTGAATATATTGTTTCAACCGATTCATCATGCCTGATGCACCAATATGGATATATTCAAAAGCATGATATAAAGCTTAAAGTGGCACATATTGCCGATGTCCTTGCATCAGGCTGGTAGGATAATACAGTATCAATCCAATTCACTCAGTATATGTTTTAACTCCATGGCATCCATCGGCTTGGCAACGATTTTCTTATTCCGGTCCAGCAAAAACATAGTAGGAGTTGCGTAGATACTGAAATCAGATGCAAGTTTGGAATTCCATCCTTCCGGTTCATTGTGATTGATCCATTCATATGAATCACTATTAATAAATTCTTGATAATCTGAAAAATTAGTGTCAATAGATATTGCCATTATTTCTAACTGACTCTTCATCCGGACATCATATAATTTCATTAGCTCTGGAAATAAAACCCTGCAATGCAAACATCTACTTGACCAGAAAAGTACTATAATATATTCTGAATCTAAATCATAAAGCTGTAACGTATTCCCTTTATTATCTTTAAATAAAATATCTGGCACCATATTACCAACAGCCAGTTTTTTTAAGTTCTCCATTCTTTTTAACAGTTCTGATTTTTCACCAGTATGAATGCATATTTCAGCGGGATTGTAATTTTGGACAATATGTGTAATAACCTGATCGAATCCAAACAATTCAAAGCCATCAATAAGATATTGTAATACAAAGTTGAAAATTCCTTCATTGTCCATTGCCCTGAATAAAATAGAATCAACAGCCGGAATAAAACTCTTTTCTTGTTCTTCTTTGGTAAATGAAGGGTTACGGTACAATGCAAGATAACCAATGATTTTTGTGGAAATAACATTACTTCTCAACAGTGATGAATCATCAAAAATTACATTATCAAAATAATGCGATCTTAAATAATCATTTAATTCGTCAATGTTAACATCTTCATCTATTATCAGTGGTTTATCAACAATAATATATCTGGCTGTGTATGTGTCGGGATTAAGGTCAACAAGCTTATCCACATATTGGTCAAATTGTTTTTGAATAGCATAATACTTGTTTCTGACTGCAATATAAAAACTATCCGATTCAGGGTAATATATCATCAATGGGTTTAACAGATCAAGCTTGTATTGACTGTCTATCTTCTTTCTTTGATAATCATACCATAGGAGGTTTTCAATAGATGAAGAAAATTCAATGTTGTTTTGGGGTTGGTCAAAAGTGGTATGGAAATGAATCTGTTCCCTGTTATAAATTAAATCAATATATTTTTCTTTATCATATATGATCCGGTACATCCCCGGTTTCTTTCCGGACATCTCATATTCAAATGATCCTGTCTGATCTGTTCTTACCGAATCAATAATTGTATTTTGATCACCATAAAAATCAGCAATATATATTGTTTTTTCGGGGTACCCAGTAATAGTACCTGAAAGGATAATGGGTTGATTACAACAAATTATAGTACTAAATAAAAAAATTAAAAATAAAAATGATCTCATAAAATATTGATTTTACCATAAAAAATGAATATTCTTGTTGATTCAGACACTCTATGCCGGAGCTTAAAAAAAGAAAAGTGGTCTTTAATAAAATAAAAACCACTCTTTACACTCAAAGTAAAATATAATAACAAGTTCGTTTAATCTTTTATAATAATAGTTTTTGAAATGACTGCTGTTAATGCGATATTATTCCTGACTTCCAACAATACCTTATAAGAACCTTCCGTATAAAACCTGTGATAACCTATATCATCATGGGAAAGTTCCGTATCCCATATCCCATCGCCTTCCCAGTCCCAACGGAATCTCAATTCTGTATTGTCCAAGCCGATGCCATTACTTTCAGAGGCATCAAACTTAAATATGGTCATTGTTGTTCCTATTCCCGGAGAATAATCAAAGGATGCCACGGGCGCAATACTATCCGAGTATACATATAACTCGTCTTGTGTAGTATTGCTCCATCCTTCAGAATCTCTGATTTCCATTTTGATATCATAATTCTCCGAATAGATGAAAGTATGTGTTTCTATCTTATTTGTTGAAAATTCCGTATCCCATTGTCCATCTCCATTCCAGTCCCACCTGACTTCCAGAAAGTCAGAAGGATCATGTTCGTCAAAACTTGAAGTAGCGTCAAAGACAAAGTCAGATGAGGCCGATCCTTCAGTCGGATCAACTACAAATGAAGGTAATGGATTTGAATTTTCTTCATCTTTTTTACAAGAACTAATTGCTAATATGGATGCTAGTAGTAATAATAAGAATATTTGGGTTTTCATTTTTTTAAATTTTTATTAGTTCAACATAGTAATATTTTTTAGTTATTAATTCAAAATCCTTTTTTAAGTTCCTTGTGGATTCGTATAATATTTACTCATGCGCAATATAAACATTTAGAAATTAAAATGCAAATTTTACGCACCTAAGTAAGTATTATTACCTATTTATAAATTATTTATTTATCTGATTTACACCCTCTCTAAAAAAATTAAATAATTAAGGCATGCCAAAATTACAAAATATTTAAATATATTTAACATGTTATCGAATAAGATATTAAGAAACCATTGTTAATAATGATGTTATGCTATATGCATGCCTTTCGGCAAAGAAGTTAAACAATGATTTAGCATTAATCCTTTATACACCTGACAGAATAAGCAAAAGTTTTTTCAAATTTTTCCCTCAAAATTTGATCCTTGGTGCTGAAAAGATATCGGCACCAACTCAAGTTAATTGTAGAATGACTGGAGGTAAAGAAGGTAGCATATGATCCAATAGAAAGGAAACTTCCGCCATTGTTACGGTAGCCACCAAGCAATGCTTCAAAGCCAGAGGAACCACCGGCTTTTAGTTTTGCTCCTTCATCCGTTCCCCTGAGACCGCTTTTAACAACTTCAGACTCAGGCATGCCAACAGCCATCTCTAATGTCATCCATTCAAAATCAGAAGGAATGTGCCAGCCATCAGGACAAATGCCTTGAGCACTGTCGTTGGTGGAATATTGCATCAATTCATTCCATTGATAAAGCCCCCCATATGTATCACAATTAGCTTCATTGTTGTCATAACAATATTTTTCAATTTCACCATTATCAGCTTGATCCAGGTTACCATTGATCATGTTTCCTGTATTCAAATTTTCAGACATCCAGCATTGAGTATCAATTTGAATAGTATTATATATTTCCCCGTCGCGGGGGTCTGTAAAAGGATCACCACATTGAAAAGGTGGATTGGTCACTGTAACCTGCCTGGTATCCGTACCGGATAATCCTTCTGTATCTTGAACCAGTAATTTAATGGCGTGATCACCTTCAGTTCCATATTGATGAGTTGAAGTAGGGTCATTGGAGAATTGTGTATCCCAATTTCCATCATTTTCCCAGTCCCACCGAAACTGTAATGATGATAAAGGATCATTATCATCATGGCTGGCCGATGCATCAAAATTGAAAGTTGTAGATGTATTCCCTGTTGTGGGAGTTACTGTAAATGATGCAACTGGTGGATTGTTTTGGATTTGATCTTCATCATTATTATCCTTTTTACATGAAGTTATTACAAAAGAAATAATCAGGAGTATAAAACAGCATTTCAATATTGACATGGATCTCAGTTTCTTTATGTTCATATTTATTAGTTTTTGATGATCATTAATAGCTTTAGTGGTGCAAAATAAAGCATTTATTTTGATTAGTGATTAATTAGTGATCAGTGACCAGTGATCAGGAAGATTGGTGGTTGGTGATTAGTAGTTAGTGGTTAGTGGAAAGTGGAAAGTTGAGTAAGGTTTACCCGAACGATACACTCTCCCACTCCTTACTCCCTACTACCTACTCCCTACTTCCTTCTTCCTACTCCGTATTATCTTAATTGTCAATTAATTTTGATAACTTTTAACATATTTTTTTTCTTTTGAACGAAAAACTTCTAATTTAGTACATTTATTTATAAAAAATAAACAATTGTAATATGAAAAGCACAGCTTTTAGGTATTGCTTATTGCTAATATTGTTTTTTTTATTTTTTGTTCTGTCAAACATCGGGGTATATGCCCAAGTGCCAACAGTTGGTGATTGCATGGGAGCTATACCTGTATGCCAGGACACTTTCTTTCAGCCAAATACATCTTCAGGTCAAGGTAATTATCCTAATGAAATACTTGGATTACAAGTATGCCCACATTGCCTTTGGGGGGAGCGTAATAGTACTTGGTATCGATTTACAGTACAAACATCCGGATTACTTAGTTTTATTATTACTCCAATAGATCTTAATGACGATTATGATTGGGCAGTCTACAATTTAACAAATCATCGTTGTGAAGATATTTATTCACATGCGCTTGAAATGCAAGTAAGTTGTAATTCGGCGGGTGATTATGCTCCATCACCAAATTTTCTTGGGGAAACAGGAGCTTATAACGGTCCTGATGATTGCAATGGTGGTGGTAGTACGAATGGTCCAAAATGGAATATTGAAATTCCTGTCCAGGAAGGAGAAACATATGTTCTTTATGTAAGTGACTGGACACAATCCCCTACCGGTTATTCTTTAGATTTCAGCCCTTCTACTGCTCAGATATATGATAATGTTCCGCCGTTTATAGATACCATCTTTGCTGATTATGTGAGCGGATGTAATGAAAATGAGCTGGATATTGAATTTTCAGAAGTGGTGAATTGTAACCGCGTTACACCTGCATTTTTTGATATAAATGGCCCGGGAGGCCCTTATGAAGTAGATAGTGTATATGGAGCAGCTTGTTTTGTAGGTGCACCTATGGAAAAGGCTTTTACCTTGTTTGTTGACCATTCCTTCACATCCAATGGCGACTATGAATTGATACTCCATACAGGCATCAACGGCATTACAGATGCCTGTGATAATATAGCCCCGGCAGATACAGTGCCCTTTACACTGGACCTTGGAGCTCCAATCATAGATGAGACCAACATGTTGATTACCAATTCAACCTGTGGTGTCCCTAATGGCTCGATCACAGACCTCGATGTAACAGGCCAGTCGGGACTTACTTATTACTGGACTGACCAGACAGGTGATACGATAGGTAATAATGTTGATTTGATCGACGTCTATTCAGGCAGCTATACTTTGGAAATACATGATGAGGATTCCTGCATCACGATTGGAGGCCCATATTCTATACAGGATGAAGGGGCGCCTGTTGTTGACGAAACAAACATGGTGATCAGCCCGTCCTTGTGCAGTGAAGCCAACGGCTCGATCACAGGCCTGACAGCAACAGGATCTACAGCCCTGACATATGAGTGGCGTAACA
>JAUWGC010000138.1 GCA_030606625.1 Bacteroidales bacterium
TCATTGCAGGGCCAGTACCAAAAAAAACCCTGTCGGAAAACCTGGCTGCAGGATAAACCTTCTCCGGGTTATAACAGATCAACTCACCATATTTTCTGAGCTTCTGTAGGAAATAAAAATCTTCGCCACTCTTTTTAGGAGTCAGTCCTCCTATATTCCGGTATGCCCAGACCGGAATAACAATCGCAGAACCCAAGGCAGTATATGAATAAGGACTTTTTATCCTCCACAAATTAACCGCATAATTCCTCATATAGATCTCATACCTCAAGATAGCCCTGTTGGCTTCAGGATCATCAACCAGCCTATGGTAATAAGGCACAGCCATGCCAACTGATCTTTGATATTTATTAAATGAATTTATGATGGAAAGGAAATATTCCGGGTTGAATACTGTATCAGCATCCAGGCTGATGATCAGGTCATTCCTGTCTGCTTCAGCAGCTATGGCATCCATAACTGTTTTACGTGCCCAACCAACACCATAATCTCTGGAATTCCAGCCTTTTCCCTTGCTGCTCCTGTCAATTACCGAGACAGGAAAGTCCTGTATTAAACCCAGATAATTCAGAGCTTTCTTATTATTATTGCATATTGTTACTCTCTTAGCATCATCCCACCATTTGTCCGGTTGATTTACACATGAGTAAAGTTCAAAATCTTTAAACTGCTGTTTTTTCAGGGAATGGAAAAGTTCAGGCAGATATTCCATCTCATTCATCACCGGTAGAGCAATAAAAATACGCTTGTATTTAATTCCGGGTGATGTGATATTTTTTTTCACTGGCTAATTTTCAACTCGCCAAATAAAGTCCCGTCCTGAAAAATATCCACAACTTTCTGAAAGGTATAATCTATTCCAGTAATTACCTGGTACATTGCATTCACATCCCAAAGATTTCTGGCGATCCATGATTTCAACTGTTGCTCAATAATATTTTTACTTGTCTGATACTCCTCTTCATTAAATTCCACACCTTCTTTCTCAGTAAACTCAATGAAATTCTTCATAAAATCATCATCGACATTGAATTTGTCGTTGAACACTTCAAAGTCAGGATAAGCAAGTATGAGAGCTTCCCTGTTATCATCGACATACTGGAGTGTAAATCTGTTTATGACTCCTTTCCTCCTGAGCGTAATATAATAATCAGAAACCCAAGTGGAATCATAAGGTACAAAAATATCCGGCATGATACCTCCTCCTCCATAAACAACACGATGATTCGGTGTATAGTATTTCAATGAATCAGGGAAATGGATACTATCAGCATAGATCAATTCACCTCTTTCCCAACGTTTCCTGATATCCTTGTAATATTGTTCCTTGCCTTTATCATAAGGTCTCTGTATGCTACGGCCGGTAGGAGTATAATAGCGAGCTGTTGTCAGTCTTACAACTGAACCATCAATTAATGGGAAAGGACGCTGTACTAACCCCTTTCCAAAAGAACGCCTTCCAATGATTAGACCTCTGTCCCAATCCTGTACAGCACCTGAAACGATTTCACTTGCTGAAGCCGAACCCTCATCTATCATAATTATCAGTTCTCCTTGCTCAAAACCTCCATTGGAAGTTGCTTTATAATCTTGTTTTGGACTTTTAGAACCTTGTGTATAGACTATCAATTTATCATCAGGTAAAAATTCGTCCGCCAGATCAATTGCAATTCCAAGATATCCCCCTGCATTACCTCTGAGATCAAGGATTAGTTTTTCCATTCCCTGGTCTTTTAAATCCTGCAATGATTCACGGAATTCCTCCATTGTAGTTTTTTGAAACCTGTTCAGTTTAATACATCCTATGCCTGGTGCAGCCATGAATACAGCATCAATACTGTTAATAGGTATCTTATCACGGATAATAGTGTATTCAATTAAATCATTTACACCTTTCCTGTAAATACTCACAATAACTTTGGACCCTTTTTTCCCACGGAGATGATCCATCACAAACTGATTATTGATTTGTTCGCCAAAGGCAACCTCACCATCAATTTTTATGATCTTATCCCCTGCCATAATACCAAGTTCTTCTGATGGCCCTCCGGGAACTGGAGCAATCACTAATATTGTATCATGAAAAATCTGGAATGAGACCCCAATACCTTCAAAACTACCTTCCAGTCGTTCCTTGGTTCTGTCAAGTTCTTTTTTGGGAACATATACTGAATGAGGGTCCAGTTCCTTTAAAGTTTCAACAATGACATTTTCCACAAGATCATCCAGATTCACCGTGTCAACATAGGCATAATCTATGATCTGGATCACAGATGCCAGCTTCTGGATATTTTTTCTTGTCTCATCCTGCTGAGCTGCAGACTTATTAACTGAAATTGTAAAAACAATAACAAGTAACGAAAGAAATCCCAGTGAAATATTGATTTTTCTCTTGATTTGCATAATAGTACTTTATAAGTTGAATATCTGGATACTTAATATTAAATAACGCTCAAAAATATAATAATATTGGTGGTGATTATTAATCAATCCCTTAAAATCCTGTTAAAAAATGTTAAATCACCACAAAACAAATTAGCAACCCAGTTCCTTGTATTGTTCAGGCAGACGATCGTCGAACACATGGTTTCTTGGAGTGATCATCTTATTTCTGGCAAGATTAACATCTAATGCTAAAATCTTTACTTCTTCTGAATTAACTGAGGCTTGGTATAAAATATCTCCTTCCGGATCTGAAATGATAGACTGACCGGTGAATGTAAGATCATTTTCCGTTCCTATCCGGTTGGCAGTTATGATATAAAACCTGTTTATTATACTTTGAGAAGGAATAACTTTCTGAGCATATGGAGTTATGAGGTTAGCAGGGTGGCATACCAGATCAGCGCCTTTCAGCCCCAGTATCCGCCAGGCCTCAGAAAAAATATAATCGAAGCAGACCAATATACCCAATCTGCAAATACCTATATCAAACACAGGAAATCCAAGATCTCCTTTAGAAAAGAAATCCTTTTCATTCATAAATAAGTGCATCTTCCTGTATTTACCTTTAATACCCTCAGGACAAATCAATAATGCAGTATTGAATATTTCACCATCCGCCCTTTCATTGAATCCCGTAATAATATTTGTATTCAGTTGTTTTGCTTTTGTAATCAGGAATTCAACAAACCGGCTTTTTTCAATCTTCTCGGAATATTGAAAAGCCTGGGCTTTTGAATTAAAGTTATATCCTGAATTAGCCAGTTCAGGCAACACAATGATATCAGCATTTGTTATTATAGAAAATAAATTTTCAAGATGCTGAATCGTTTTATCAGCACCCCCAAATTGCGGTGCAAACTGAATAAAACCCGCTTTTATGATCTTTTCCATTACTTTCTGATTACCTTAAATTCTCCGTTTTCTTCCAATTTAATAATCCGTGAAGGTTTAGTTTCCTTAACCCTGTCGCGGTATATATTAACAACATAGTCAACACTATTGAGGATGTCATCGGAAATCTTACTGAAAATGATCGGATTGGGTTCACCGGAGACATTTGCAGAGGATGAAACAACCGGTTTGCCAAATTCCTTGATAACCTGTTGACAAAATTCATCTTTCACAACCCTGATCGCAATGGTTCCGTCTCTTGCAATAACATTCTTTGCAAGTTTTTTGGCATTGGGATAAATTATTGTCAATGGAGTATCAGTACTTTTAATAAGATCATGTGCAATCAAAGGAACTTTATCAATATATTGTTTGATCTTGTCAAAGGAATCAACAAGTATGATCAGGTTTTTGCTTTCCACTCTTCTTTTGATTGCATACACTTTTTCCACAGCCTGATAGTTGGTTGCATTACATCCTATACCCCAAATAGTATCAGTGGGATACAGGATTATCTTTCCTTTCTTAAGATATTCAACGGTTTTTAAGATTTCTTCTTTCATTGATCATATCCTGATTAACAGTTTCTCTTTAGGGATTGTATATGCACATTTATAATGACCTTCCGGGCATTCACGAAAACCATGTAGTCCACATGGTCTGCACTTAAGATCCTCATCCGTTTCGACTACAACTGAATTATCAGACAAAGGTCCAAAGCCAAATGCAGGTATTGTCGAGCAATAGATCGCCGTTACGGGCGCATTCACTGCTGATGCAAGATGCAGAGGAGCTGAATCGTTCACAAAATTCATACCTGCTTTTTTCATCAGGGCTGTCGTTTCCAATAATGTCAGTTTCCCGGTCAAGTTCAGGCAATTTGAATGTTTCGATCTGTTAATGATCTCTTTACATATATCATAATCCTGCTCTGAACCTAAAAAATAAATATACAAATCAGGATCTATTTCCGCAACAAATTCAATCCACTTCTCAACTGGATACTGCTTTGTAAACCATATTGATGCCGGGGCAATACAAAGATAATCCCTGGTTGTATATTGTGATATTTTTGAATACTCATTCTGGGAAAGATACAGTTTAACAGCAGCAGGTTTTTCATCTGTCAGGTCTGCTATTAGCTGATGGTTTCGTTCAATCTCATGTTTGTTAAGTTTCTTTATTGTATGTTTTATCCGTTTGTTAAAAAACAAAGAAAAGGGGTTTTTATCAAAGCCTATTTTATACTTTGCACCTGACAATACCGTTAATAAACCTGTTATTGCAAACCGTTGTATGTTAATAATGACATCATAGTGATTATGTTTTATGCCATACAATATGCGGAGTATATTATAGTATTTTTTTTTAGATTTATCCCAGATGATAACTTCATTGAGGAAAGGATGCCCACTGAACAGTCCCTCATTGCCTTTCTTTATCAGCATATCGATCCTGGCATCAGGATAATGTTTATGTAATTTCTCCAAAACAGATGTTGCCAGAATCACATCGCCAATTGAAGCTGTTTGTATAACCAGAAAGCTATTCATCAATGGCACCGAATTTAAACAGAGATTTCATATTCACGCAAGGCATCATTTAACGAGGTTTTCAGGTCGGTTGATTCTTTTCTTTGACCTATGATCAAAGCACAGGGAACCTGGTATTCCCCTGCCGGAAACTTCTTAGTGTAAGATCCTGGTATCACTACTGATCGTGACGGGATAACACCTTTTAATTCTGCAGGCATTTCAGTGGTAACATCTATCACCTTTGTAGATTTGGTAATCACAACATTGGCACCCAGTACTGCTCCCTGTTCTATTCTAACACCCTCAACAATTATGCAACGCGAGCCGATAAAACAATCATCCTCAATGATTACAGGAACTGCCTGGACCGGTTCCAGTACTCCCCCAATTCCAACACCACCGCTAATATGGACATGTTTTCCGATTTGTGCACATGAACCTATAGTTGCCCATGTATCCACCATAGTACCAGAATCCACATAAGCACCTATATTGATATATGATGGCATCATGATCACACCTTTAGCAATATATGAACCATATCTTGCAATAGCATGAGGTACAACACGAATACCCAATAAATCATATCCTCGTTTGAGATCTATCTTATCATGAAATTCAAAAGGGCCAACCCTGGTCAATTTCATTTCCCTTGTAGGAAAATACAAAATAACTGCTTTTTTGACCCATTCATTAACTTTCCACGCTCCATTTGTCTTTTCTGCAACACGGATACTACCTTTATCCAGCAATTCAATGACATTATTAATTGC
>JAUWGC010000173.1 GCA_030606625.1 Bacteroidales bacterium
TTATTATCAACATAGTTGATCTTTTCAATGTTACAAAGTTTTTTAACGACAGCATCGAAAGTGGTATCCGGTTTTTCCTTATAATTTTTCTTTACACTGAGTTCTATTGTTTGTTTATGATGAATATTCTTCTCTTTTCTCAGATTACGGATTGCGATAATGACATCCTTTGCGAATTCAAATTTTTTAAGGATATCCTTATCATATTCTTTTTCACTTGGCATGGAAGAGATAATAATACAGTCATCAGGATCACGTTCTTCAATCCTGTGCCATATTTCTTCGCTAATGAATGGCATGAAGGGATGCAGTATTTGCATCAGGCTTTCA
The DNA here is from genome assembly GCA_030606625.1 of Bacteroidales bacterium. Taxonomy (GTDB): domain Bacteria; phylum Bacteroidota; class Bacteroidia; order Bacteroidales; family B18-G4; genus JAUWGC01. The sequence continues at coordinate 331 of JAUWGC010000173.1, forward strand.
AAATACTTTATGGTTGTTTTATAGGTGATCTTATCAATGGGCTGCTGAAAAGCAGGCTTGATCATTTCAAGGTACCAGGAACAGAAATCATCCCAGATCAGGCGATATACTACCATCAAAGCATCTGAGATACGGTATTTGAAAAAATGGTCATCCAAAAGCTTTAATGTTTCATTGAATTTAGCATGAAACCATTCAACAGATACTTTGTTTGACTGTGATTGATCAAGGGATTCATCTACTTTCCATCCTTTTATTAATCGTAAAGCATTCCAGTTCTTATTACAGAAATTTCTTCCCTGTTCACATAATACCTCATCAAAAGGCAGATCATTACCTGCCGGTGAAGTAAGCAACATGCCCACCCTGACACCATCTGCACCAAATTTATTCATCAATTCAATAGGATCCGGAGAATTACCCAAAGATTTGGACATCTTCCTGCCTAACTTGTCCCTGACGATCCCTGTAAGATAAACATTCCTGAAAGGAATTTCCTTACGGAACTCCAGCCCTGCCATGATCATTCTGGCAACCCAAAAAAACAGGATTTCAGGTGCTGTAACCAGATCATTGGTTGGATAATAGTATTGAATATCAGGATTATCCGGTTTTCTGATCCCATCAAATACAGAAATCGGCCAAAGCCAGGATGAGAACCAGGTGTCAAGTACATCCTCGTCCTGTTTAAGGTCTTCTAACTTCAGGCCCGGTAAATCATATTCTTTTTTGGCAATCTCCAGAGCTTGTTCTTTTGATTCAGCCACAACAAACTCATTATTGGGCAGGTAGTAAGCCGGTATCCTTTGCCCCCACCAAAGTTGCCTTGAAATACACCAGTCCTTAACATTCTCCATCCAATACTTATAAGTATTCTTAAACTTTGCCGGATGAAATTTAATGGTATTGTTTATAACTACTTCGAGGGCAGGCTTGGCCAAATCTCCCATTTTTATAAACCATTGTAATGAAAGCTTGGGTTCAATGATTTCATCAGTCCTTTCAGAATACCCAATTTTATTGATATAATCTTCAACCTTAACTATATGGTCTTTTTCTTTCAGTTCTTCAATTATCTTCTCGCGGGCCACAAATCTGTCCTCGCCTACATAAAATTGAGCCTTTTCATTTAAAGTACCATCATCATTAAAAATATCTATTGATTCAAGTTTATGTTTAATTCCAAGATTATAATCATTGATATCATGGGCAGGTGTGATCTTAAGTGCCCCTGTTCCGAATTCCCTGTCAACATATTCATCGATTATTATCGGAACGGGCCTGTTAACCAGAGGCACAAAGACCTCTTTACCGTGAAGGTATTTGTATCTTTCGTCTTCCGGATGAATACAAACGGCAGTATCTCCCAGGATCGTTTCAGGGCGTGTTGTGGCAATGACCACCCAGTTCTCTTTTTTATCAGGATTTTCATTTTCAGTATCAACAACCTTGTATCTTATATAATAGAGTATGGAATTAACTTCTTTATATTTAACTTCCTCGTCGGAAATGGCAGTCAGTGCATTGGGATCCCAGTTAACCATTCTGACCCCCCTGTAGATTAATCCCTTATTATAAAGGTTGATGAATACCTGAATAACAGATTCATACATTTCATCATCCATGGTAAATCTGGTCCGCTCCCAATCACAGGATGCACCCAGCTTTTTTAATTGTTCCAGGATTATACCTCCATGCTTTTCCCTCCATTTCCAGGCATGGTCAAGAAATTCTTCCCTCTCAAGATCGGATTTTTCAAGCCCTTGTTCTTTCAAATGTGCAACAACTCTTGCCTCAGTAGCAATAGAAGCATGATCAGTACCTGGCAGCCATAAGGTATTTTTTCCCAACAGACGGGCACGGCGAACCAATATATCCTGAATGGTATTGTTTAACATATGGCCCATATGTAATACTCCTGTAACATTCGGTGGGGGAATCACAATGCAGTATGGTTCCCGGTCATCAGGCACAGAATGAAAAAATCCCTTCTCCATCCAATAGGAATACCACTTCTTTTCAATTTCAATAGGGTTGTATTTACTTGGAATTTCCATATTTCAATAATCATTCTTTAGGAAGTGCCAAAAATAATAAAAAAAGGTGGGTTATCACCCACCTCAAATATCTAATAAAATGTATATTCACTAAAAAGCAGTTGTTCGTAAATTACTTATCTTCCAACTCTTCCAATTCTTCCAATTTATCCAGCCCTTCAATATTCATTGTTTTGGAGAGATTGGAAATGGATTTCAGGTTAATATTTCCAAATATGCTGATAAATCCGGCTTCATCATCCTGATCGATCAATAATAGCAGTTCTTCCATTTTTTCGCCATTCCTCCGAATTAAAAACCTAACCTCTTCATCATTTTCCTTTACCAGCATTAATTCTTTATATCCTTTAAGTTCTAATTCTTGTAATTCTTCCTTGAATTCTTTAAATTCTTTAGAATGTTTATCACCATCTTCAAAAATGAGGATGCGAATAAATTCCAGGTTATCCAATACTTCTTTGGTTTCTTTATCCTGTGGTTTATTTTCATCCTGCATTTCAGAAACCATAATAAATAGATCTTTCGAGATATGAACTGTTGTAAAGCCATCCTTTCCGCTGTATTTTTCATACAATTTTTCAGTCGGGCTGGTTTGTGCCCACATGACCGATGGCATTATAAACAAACCTAACATCAAACTAATCATCACTTTTTTCATAATTGTCTTATTTGTGGTCAACCTTATGGTATGACCAGGTTAGTAAATATTTCATGGACTTTATTATATTTTTCTATTTTAGAAACTTCTTCAATTCCGGTATTAAATTTGGAAATGGCCTGCAGATTGGTCATTCCTTCATCAATCTTTGACACTTGTTGAAGAGGTTGTGTTCCTTTGTTTAACTTTTCAGACACAAACATCATGATCCGTTTAGCTTCGTTATAAGCCATCTGAGGATCATTGAAGGTATCATTAATCTTCCTGGTGAATGTATTAAAATGTATAAAGAGGGTCACGATGATAAGAATACTGGCGGCTATACCTGAAACCAGATAAATAATTGATCTGCGTTTCCTTTTTATTGAAATGATCTTTTCTTCTTCGATCTGATCCAT
>JAUWGC010000159.1 GCA_030606625.1 Bacteroidales bacterium
TCCGTAATAAATCAATCCATCAAATTTCTTGAGTTTATATTCTGCAGGGTAACGCGATGAAAATACAATATCGGTGATGTAATTTTCAATCTTTTCATCCAAATAAACATCTCTTACAACTTTTCGTGCATTTAAAATATCTGAAGTTTTTAAAATAGTATTTGTTGTTGGAAATGTACTTGTAATATTTTCTCTCATGATCAATTTTTCTTCATCCTTATCGGGATAACCTATAATTACTTTTAGCATAAACCTGTCAACCTGGGCTTCGGGCAAAGGGTAAGTACCTTCCTGTTCAATAGGATTTTGTGTTGCCAGCACTAAAAACGGCTCTTTCAGCGGATAGGTTGTATCGCCGATAGTAATTTGGCGTTCCTGCATTGCTTCCAGTAATGCACTTTGTACTTTAGCCGGCGACCTGTTGATTTCATCAGCAAGAATAAAATTTGCAAAAATAGGTCCTTTACGAACCACAAATTCTTCTTTTTTCTGGCTGTAAATCAAAGTTCCGATCAAGTCGGCAGGCAACAGGTCAGGAGTAAATTGAATACGGCTGAATTTCGCATCTATGGTTTTCGCCAATGAAGTTACTGCCAATGTTTTGGCTAATCCCGGCACACCTTCCAGCAGAATATGACCGTTTGAAAGTAATCCAATCAAAAGGCGTTCTATCATGTGCTTCTGACCAATAATTACTTTGTGCATTTCCATGTTAATCATATCAACAAATGCACTTTCTTTTTGTATTCGTTCGTTTAATTCTTTAATATTTGTTTCCATTTTGATATTTTATGTTTTTTGATAACGCAAAAGTATAAAACCTGTTTTTGTTATTGTGTTAAAAAAAGTTAAAGAATAAGTTAAGAAATGTTAATGGGATTATTTATTGATGTTTGACGTTTGATGTTTGATATTTGACGTTTGTTAAAAATATTCCATTTCTCTTTCATAATAAATTTCGTGTTTCCCAAATGTCAAAATCCTATAACTACGAGCTTCTGCATAAATATTGCACCTTCGCTTTCGAAGCGGACAAGATATATCCCATTATTAAAACTTGATGCAGACATCTTGATAACTTCCTGGTTTTTCATTATATCTGCTCTATATACCACTTTTCCACTTATGGTACAGATGGAAATCTGCCCGCTTTTGTTTCCGGTAACGATGTAGAATTCATCTGCAGCGGGGTTAGGATACAGCCTTAATTGGTATGACAGGTAGCTTTTGTCTTCAATGGTATTCGGAAAATCATATGGAGATAAAAAAGCACCCGGGATCACTTTTCTTGACTGACCTTCGTAATTCCAGGCTACAGCCAGGTTATCATGGTCGGAAGCTTCCTTTTGCAGAGCCATGATAAAATATTTGCTTTCGGACTCCAGGAATATCAAGTTTGAGTGCTGCTCGGGGTATTTTTCCCATTCACAGGGAGAAGACCATCCCGGCACCTCGGCTACCAATTGTTTGTTAGCATGTGTGGAATCGCTGCTCAGCCAGAGTTCGCAATAATCATCACCACTGATCCAGAAACTAAAGTAGCCTGAAACAGGCGGATGTATATACCCAATTACCCGAGCTCCGAATTCCTCACCAATATCATTCGGCGCTTCGAAACGGTCGAGTGTATTGGTTTCATCCGGGTTATCAGGATAATCGGGTTGCGAGGTCAGGGCGGAAACATACACACTCCCACCAATGTCCCACCATATTTGATAAGTGATCTCCCCGGTCCCGAATTGCCCAACCTGAATGGAGACTTCGTCCGAAACTATTTCGATCTCGCCGTCTGCCTGAGCCACCGCTTTTAGCTTATAGAGTCCGGCCGGTACTTCCTGCCAGTTAAACTCCCAGGGTTCAGCAAATGCTTCCCCGATCAATTCCGAATCGTTTTTGTAAAATGAAACCTTGCTGACCTGCAAGTCACCTTCAGTCTGTGCCTGTATGAGGATATCTTGGTTTGCCTCAAATTCCTCCCCATTTTGAGGAGATGTCAGGGTGATAAATAAATCGGGCTGCAAAGGAATTTTAAATATAGAGTCATTTTTCCAGTCTGAATAAAATATGCCATAGTTGGTTACCAGCCCGGCCCGGTAAGAACGATTGGATGCGCTCATATTTCCTCCGAGCGTAAGACAGCTTACCAGCAGCGAGTCATCATTTGTTGGAACAACTTCAAAGCCGGTCATAAGGCAGGTTCCGTTTAAGTACCCGAATCCATCACCAGTATCGGCATATAGTTGTCCGGAAGCTATGTAATTTTCGTCAGGAGCAATGAGCAAGGTTATTTCATCCGAAGAATAGGTAGTGGTGCTCTCGGTAATTTCTGACAGCGGGATAACGGAACCTTCTCGCTGTTTCAGCATAGGTTGATACCCATCATTTTCCAGTGATTCATTTATCAGGAAAATGTTTCTCCACCTTCCGTCAGGTATGGCAGGTCCCTCGGCCCATGAAGGGATGATAAGCATATTTTCACCCCATAAAAATGCTTCCTGCTCTTCGCGCAATGAAAGGTCAGTAGGATCGGCAAAGAAGACCGGTCGCATGACAGGTAAACCACTTTGCGAAGCTTCATAAAACAAGGTATATAGATATGGCAGCAAGCGGTAACGACGTTGCAGGGCGGTACGGCTCACATCTTCGATGGACTGTCCGTATGCCCAGGGTTCCTGGAAATCGGTATCCTTGGAGGTATGGTTACGCGAAAACGGATAAAAGGCACCAATTGCCATCCATTGTCCAAGCAATTCAGCTCCCGGTGACCCGATAAAACCGCCAATATCCGGCCCGCTAAACGGTTGCCCCGACAACCCCAGGGTCAACGACATGGGTACTGACATTTTCATGTGTTCCCAAGTTGAACGGTTGTCGCCCGTCCATGTAGCTGCATAACGATGGCCGCCCAGAAAATTAGCACGAGTCAGAACAAAAGGCCTTTTTTCGGGACTGGATTGCAGGATGCCCTCACGCGTGGCTTTCACCATCAGCATACCGTACACATTATGATAACGAAGGTGCACGTCTTCGGGTAAATCTTCTCCCCCGCGATGGATATTATTTTCGGGCATGGACTGATCAGGTCCGCTGAATACGGCCGGTTCGTTCATATCGTTCCACACACCGTCAATACCATTATCCATGAAATCGGAATACAAGCCTGACCACCAGGTGCGGGTTTCGGGCATTGTAAAATCAGGAAAGGCACAACTGCCCGGCCACACATCACCGTAATAAGGATTGCCGCTTGAATTTTGAACCCAATAATCACCGGATGTTCCCTGGTCATATACAAAATAACCCGGTTCTTTTTTAACTCCCGGATCTATCATCCAAATCGAATGAAAGCCATGGTCGTGCAAGTAAGTATTCACCCCTAACGGATCAGGAAAGCCCACAGGATCGAAAGTAAAAATCCTGAAACCATCCATATAGTCGATATCCATCCATATTACATCGCAGGGGATTTCCTTTTCGCGGAAGGTGTCGGCAATTTCAATCACCTGCGAAGCCGGGTAATAAGAATACCTGCATTGGTGGTATCCCAACGCCCAAAGTGGAGGCAGCTCAATTTTACCCGTTAGTTCAGACAGGGTCATAATCACTTCCTGTGGGGAGTCTCTTTCGATAATGATAATGCGAAAGGGTGGGCCTTCGGAAATGATCTTGATAGGATTATTTAGTATGAATCGCTGTTTCCACGTATGATCCACCAGAATACCGTAAGCCGTTCCATCGCTTCTTACCGACAAAATCCATGGATGTGACTGGTAAAGACGCTTGCCATCATCGGTTCCATAGCCATAATTATC
>JAUWGC010000004.1 GCA_030606625.1 Bacteroidales bacterium
GCTGTATATTATTGGTTTTCATAAGTAATGTCCCGGTTACACCCCGGACAATATTAAACTGTAGTTAATTCATTTTTTATCCAGTCATATCCCTTTTCTTCAAGTTCCAGTGCCAGTTCCTTACCACCTGATTTAACGATCCTTCCGTCATAAAGTACATGTACAAAATCGGGTATTATGTATGTGAGCAGACGCTGGTAATGGGTGATGATCATAAAGGCATTGTCCTTGGTTCGTAACTTGTTAACACCATTGGCAACCACTTTTAAAGCATCAATATCCAATCCTGAATCTGTTTCATCCAGAATGGATAAAGTAGGTTCCAGCATAGCCATCTGGAATATCTCATTGCGTTTCTTTTCACCTCCGGAAAAACCTTCATTAACGGAACGGTCTGTCAGTTTGGATTGCAGTTGAATCAATTTTTTCTTCTCTTCCATTCTTGTAAGGAATTCTGAAGCCGAAAGAGGAGGCAACTCTTTGTGTTCGCGTTGTTCATTGATAGCTGTACGCATAAAGTTAGTAATCGAAACGCCGGGAATTTCCACCGGGTATTGAAATCCCAGGAAGATACCTTCAAGCGCACGTTCTTCCGGAGACATATTCAAAATACTGTGACCTTTATAATTGATCTCACCGGATGTGATATCGTAACCTTCTCTTCCGGCGATTGCCAGGGCAAGGGTGCTTTTTCCGGTTCCGTTAGGCCCCATGATGGCGTGTATCTCACCCGAATTAATATTAAGGTTCAGGCCCTTGATGATCTCCTTTCCATTTATCGCAACAAACAGATCCTTTATTTCAAGCAGTAGCATATTGTTTATGTATTGTCTATATTATGAATATTTGATGATTATTTGTATTTTATCATGTTATTAATAGTTATTGATAGTTATTGGTAGTTATTAATAACGCGAAGCAAATAACAATTAATAACTTTTTATATAATGAATTATTATTTCCAATTTAAAGTGGTTATAATTTTCTTATTTTATCCAACACTTCCCTCCAAACTTACTGATAACAATTTCTGTGCTTCAACAGCAAATTCCATGGGCAATTTACTGAGGACTTCTTTTGCATATCCGTTAACGATCAGGCCTATCGCCTTTTCTGAGTCGATGCCTCGCTGATTGCAATAGAACATCTGGTCTTCAGATATCTTCGAGGTAGTTGCCTCATGTTCCACTATTGAAGATTTATTTTCCACCTGGATATTAGGGAAGGTGTGTGCACCACATTTATTCCCCAGCAACAAGGAGTCACATTGAGAGTAATTCCTGGCATTTTCAGCATTTTTCATGATATGCACAAGGCCTCTGTAGCTGTTGTTGCTGTGTCCGGCCGAGATACCTTTTGATATGATCGTACTTTTTGTATTTTTTCCGATATGGATCATTTTTGAACCGGTATCTGCCTGCTGGTAATTATTGGTTACAGCCACGGAATGGAATTCTCCCACAGAGTTATCCCCGAGAAGGATACAACCGGGGTATTTCCATGTTATGGCAGATCCTGTCTCGACCTGTGTCCAGGAGATCTTTGAATTAACTCCTTTACATAATCCCCTTTTGGTAACAAGATTGAAAATTCCGCCTTTACCTTGCTTGTTGCCCGGGTACCAGTTTTGTACAGTTGAATATTTCACTTCGGCATTATCAAGTGTGATAATTTCAACAATTGCAGCATGAAGCTGGTTTTCGTCCCTCATGGGTGCGGTGCATCCTTCCAAATAACTTAAGTAACTATCTTTATCAGCAATGATCAGTGTACGCTCGAACTGTCCGGTATTGGCAGCATTGATGCGAAAATAGGTAGACAACTCAACCGGGCAGCGTACACCTTTCGGAATATAGCAGAATGATCCGTCACTAAAAACGGCTGAGTTGAGGGCAGCAAAATAATTATTAGTATAAGGAACTACAGAGCCCATATATTTCCTGACCAGTTCCGGATGTTTTTGCACAGCTTCACTGAAAGAGCAAAATATGATACCCAGTTCTTCAAGAGTTTTGCTGAATGTTGTTTTGACGGAAACACTGTCCATGATCGCATCCACTGCAACTCCTGCCAGTGTTTTTTGTTCTTCGAGTGAAATGCCTAGTTTATTGAATGTATCGATCAATTCGGGGTCAACTTCATCCAGGCTTTCATATTTGGGCTTCTGCTTTGGTGCCGCGTAATATATGATGTCCTGATAATCGATGGCAGGATATTTAATATGGGCCCATTTGGGCTCTTTCATTGTTAACCAATACCTGTATGCTTTAATACGGAAGTCAAGGAAAAACTCAGGTTCTTTTTTCTTTTTGGATATGAACCGGATTATATCTTCATTAAGCCCTTTCGGGGCAGTTTCAGTTTCTATATCAGTATAAAATCCGTATTTATAATCGCCCTGGGTAACCTCATCAATGATTTTGTTCTTTTCTTCAGTCATGTTTCGCCAAGCAAATTTCAATTTAGACTAAATTCAAATAAGCGAACAAATTTAATAAATTATAATGATTTTTTAGTTCATAGTTAAATTAATAAAGTTGGGATTTTATTGCTCAGTATTTGGATGCAAGATATGTTGTATGAGGTAGGAGGTACGATGTACGATGGACATTAAACTTTAAACTATTGTATGCCTGTCCCCTGTGGGAATTATACAAGTTAGATAAAGAATAATATATCATATTATTTTGTTAACGTAAATTTAAACCGTAACTTTATGGTTAAAAGATCCATATACTTTGGATAATTAATGATTTGCGCCATAGGTATCCCTATGGGAAAAGACCTTGCAGAGTTGGAAATATGAAAGTTTATAAATAGATCAAGTTGTAACCTTAAATCGATATATATAACTGGAATTATTTAAGATACTAGGTATAAATGGAAGATTCCGGTAACACAGACGTTGCAGTAATTTAATCTTATTTGAATCATGAGGCATTTTAAAAAAGTTATATTAACTTATATTCTTTTATTACTGCTTATAAAACCTTCATTTTCTCAAGCTTTTTGGGAATCCGTAGGACCTTTCGGAGGCTCAATTTTTTCATTATTGGTTATAGATGATAGTATTACTCTAATTGGTGCTAAATGGGGATGTGTTTTTAAATCTAATGATCATGGTATTATATGGAATCGTTCCAATGTTAGTAATTGTGATATTACTGTTTTGGAACTTGATAAAAACAATAACATTTTAGCAGGAGATTATCACTATCATGGGAATGTCTATATCTCTTATGATTTTGGAAGTAATTGGCATTTTTTAAAATCATTTTCTTATTCTAGTATTTATTCAATAGCTGTTGACAGTAATAACTGGTACTATATTGGGACGGATGATGGTATTTACAGATCAGCAAATCAGGGCATTAACTGGTCATATCTTGAAGATTTACCTGCTGAGATCGCATCTATTTGTGTTTTGCCAAATAATGACATTTTTGTTGGAACCAAATACAATGGTCTGTTTAAATCCGTGAATCATGGAGAAAGCTGGACATTTTTAGGTCTTGACACTTTATATGCATCTATAAACAACATCATTATTACTAATAATGAAGAACTTATAATTTCAACCGCAGGTTGGGCAATGCCTTATACTTCTGGTCAGGGTATATTTCGATCTTTAAACATGGGCATTTCCTGGAATTTGATAGGATTTAATAACAAAACAGTTTATTCAATGGTTCTCGGTGCCAATAATGTTTTGTATGCATGCGTTAAAGACCTTGGTCTTTTTTCTACTTGTGATTATGGCCAATCCTGGGATTATCTTGGTCTACAAGACATTTTTCTTTATTCTTTGGATATGGAATCGAATGGGCGGATTTACACTGGGGCCCTATTAGATCAGGGAATTTATGTTTCAGATAACTTTGGCAATAATTGGTACCAATCAAATTATAACATCAATAATTTTACAATATCGAGCTTGTATTCATATAATTACAATGAAATATATACTGGTACATCAAATGGATTGATTTATTATTTAAATGAAAATGTTTGGGACACATTAGGTGTCTTTGATAGAGGTATTGTTTCTATTGCTAAAGACAATGATGACATCCTATTTGTTTGTCTTTATACTGGTCATATATACAGGTCAATTGATAATGGAAACTTATGGGAACATATTTATTCAGGTTTACCAAATGGCGAATGTGAAAATTTGTTCGTAAATAATGCTAACTATATATATGCATCTATCCACAACAATAATGGTATTTACATCTCAATAGATCAGGGTTCTAATTGGATAGGATCAAATATTACTACAAATATTAATTTTATTGTTGAAGATCAGCAGGGATATTTATATGCTTCATCAAGAAATAAATTCTATTGTTCAAATGATTCAGGATTTTATTGGAATACAGTTCATGAGTTCTCAAATAGTATTATTATTAATTCCTTGGTAATTAGTTCAACGAATAATTTATATATTGGATTAACAGGGGATTCTTCAGGAGTATTCGTATCTCATGATCAAGGTTATAATTGGGAATTATCAGGTCTGCAAGAATTTGAGGTTTATTGCTTGTCCTCAAGCTTTATTGACATGGTGTTTGCAGCAACTTCTGGTGGTTTCTATTTCTTAGATAGCAACTTTGATGATTGGATATTATTAGATAATAGCTTTGGAGGCCAGATATTCTCTCTTTGCACAGATGATGAAAATAATTTATATTCTGGAACAAAAGGACATAGTGTAATAAAGAGCATTAATCCCATTACTTCAAATAAGAATTTTATTAAAAATCAAAACTCTTATATTATATATCCTAATCCAACTTCTGATGTAATTCATATTAATAATCCCAAAATTATAAATACAAAAACCATTCTAACCATTTATACAGTTGATGGGAAACTCGTTAATACAATTAATCTTGAGGAAATAAAAAACACAATAGATATAGACTTATATTATTTAAAAAACGGAATATATTTTCTATGTTTTAAGAACAATCAGTTTTGTCAAACATTTAAAATAATTAAAAAATAAAATTTAATTACCACAACACATCACACTGTGCAAAACCGCATTATTAACTCTACATCGCCTTATTCCAGGCTCAAATTCACATCCCCTGAAAATACCTAGGAACAGGAAGATCCAGCATTGTTTTGAGTCCTGTCCCTGCGGCCTTAATTGAACGTATTGCATTAATTATTATAGCACAGGTAGCAATATCCCCGTCGACTCCACCCGGGATGATCGATTTTATCGTTGGCTTTCCGGTGATTTCAATAATATCAACCGGTTTACTTTCACCCACTGCAGCATGAAAATGAAGCCGGATAACCTCCTTCTCACCAATATAACCTCGTGCAATCTGCTCTATCCCACAAACGCAACCTTTATTTATCTTTACGTAACCGGATGTAATTATTCGTTTGGCGATAACTGGTTTTAAACTCACTGAAGTACGATCCAGTTTCCAGTTTAAACAATATGCTATCATGTAGATCGACTCAACAAGGCCTACATGGCCCAATGTGCCCTCAGCCTCCTTTATCATGAACTGTGAGCGGGTCAGTCCTGTACCAATCTTCTGCTGGAACGGAATACGTCTATTGGAAGCATCCTGGATGCGTGTAACTTTTATTTTATTCACATTCTGGCAGACAGACGACAAAGTACAAGGGAGATAGTCCATGAGAAACCCCGGGTTTACACCCGTTCCCACACATGCTACGTTATGCTTTCTGCAGATCTTGTCTATTCGTTTTGCTATTAACGGGTGTGTCTGCCATGGGAAGGCAAGTTCCTCACATGTTGAGACGATATCTAATCCTGTGCTTGCTATCTCTTCAATCTGCTTCTCGATTACCTTAAGACTGGAAACACTTGAAAGAATTGCTACATCTGCATTCTTTCCCTCCAGGGCAGTTTTCAGATCCTTACAGACGTATATCCCAAGCGGTTTTATAGAACAGAGTTTTCCAACGTCTCTGTCAATCTTGTCAGAGGCTGGATCAACGGCAGCAATGATCTTTATGCCGTTGCGTTCGGAAGCAAAACGAACTATTTTTTGCCCCACCGGGCCAAGACCAATATGAACTATGTTTATCATTTACTCACTAATGAATATAAAAAATTGATTTTCTCAAAAATTTCATAATGTTGGAATAAATATATAAAAAAGTATCTAACCTGCATTATTCATGCAGAAGATAAAAGACAAAAGTAATGCCGAAGGTATCCCTTTCGGAAAAAGATAAAAATCAAGTGTTTACATAAAATTTGTTTGAAGACTTTTAAATTACTGGTAAAATCATTGTTTGTTTATTAACTTTATATGACTTTTGTCTTTAGCCTTTTATCTTTATCTTTTTGATTAATTTATTAATTAATCAATATAAATCATACTATTTATGTCATCAGAAAATAAAAACAGGACGGAACTGTCGGAACTGGGTGAGTTCGGGTTGATAAAACATCTTACCAAAAACATTAAAATAAAACATAAAAACACCATCAAAGGAGTGGGGGATGATGCAGCGGTCATTAAGGTAAATGGCAAACTCATGCTGGTTACAACAGATTTGTTGATTGAAGGAGTCCATTTTGACATGATTTACACCCCGCTTAAACATCTGGGATATAAAGCAGCGGTGATAAATTTTTCAGATATCGTGGCCATGAATGGTTTTCCAAAACAGATCACATTCAGCATTTCCGTGTCCAACCGCTATTCTCTCGAAGCATTGGAAGAGTTGTACGAAGGCCTTATGCTTGCATGTAAAAAATATAAAGTTGACCTTGTGGGTGGAGATACGACCACCAGCCTGGGCGGATTATATATTACTGCTACAGCCATAGGAGAGGTGGACAAGGATGATGTTGTATACAGGGATACTGCAAAAAAGGGAGATATCATTTGTGTCACCGGGGATCTTGGTGCTGCTTATATGGGCTTGATGGTTCTTGAACGGGAAAAACAAGTTTTTAAAGCTAATCCGGATATGCAACCGGAATTGAAGGGATATGATTATATCCTGGAACGTCAATTGAAACCGGAAGCCAGAATTGATATTCTTAAAATACTTAAAGGTGTTAATGTAAAGCCTACTGCAATGATTGACTTGTCAGACGGGCTTGCTTCTGACATAATGCATATTTGCACAGGCTCCGCACTTGGATGCAATATCTACGAAGATAAGCTCCCTGTTAATCAGGATACTTTGAAGGCTGCAATGGAGTTTAACATTAGTTCCGTCACCGCATCGATGAACGGGGGAGAAGATTATGAACTTCTTTTTACTATTTCCCGGGATGATTACGAAAAGGTGAAAGACATAATGGGTATTTCAATTATCGGGCATATGACAGATGAATCGGAAGGCATCAACCTGATAACAAAAACAGGCTCCCATATTCCCATCAAAGCACAAGGATGGGATGCTTTGAGAAAATGAGAGGAAGACCGGTCAGTTGGCAGCCGGCAGTCCGCCATCAGCCACGAGTTATCACCCATGATCAATGACCAGTAAAGTAGAAAATAAATTGAAGTCACTTTTAAAGGTTTTACCTGATAAGCCGGGTATTTACCAGTTTTTTGACGAGGATGGTAAGATATTGTACATAGGTAAAGCTAAAAGCCTTAAAAAAAGGGTGCCTTCATATTTTAAAAAAGAAAGTTCCTTAAGTGGAAAAATCAAGGTTCTGGTTAAAAAAATTGCGGATATCCGGCATATTGTCGTTGATTCTGAATTGGATGCCTTGCTTCTGGAAAATAACCTTGTTAAAAAGTATCAGCCCAGATATAATATCCTGCTTAAAGATGATAAGTCATTTCCATGGATATGCATTAAGAATGAACATTTCCCAAGGGTTTTTCCTATCCGTAACATAGTCGATGACGGTTCTCAGTATTTTGGCCCCTATGCTTCTGTCAGGATGATGAATACTTTACTGGATCTGATCCGGCAATTATATCCGCTAAGGACATGTAAGCTGAATTTATCTCCTGAAAATATTAAAAAGAAAAAGTATAAGATTTGCCTGGAATACCAGATGGGGAATTGCAAAGGGCCGTGCGAAGGATTGCAACCGGAAGAAGATTATTATCATTTCATCAATGAAATCAAACAGATTTTAAAGGGAAGCATACTTAATGTAATCCGGGGATTGAAGAAATTAATGATGAAGTATGCTAATGATTATGATTTTGAAAAAGCCCAGATTTTTAAAGAGAAAATAAAACTTCTCGAAAATTACCAAAGTAAATCTACTGTTGTTACCCCTTCCATCAGCAATGTTGATGTGTTTTCTATTATCACGGACGAACAATCGGGCTATGTAAATTATTTAAAGGTTGTCAATGGTGCTGTTGTGCAGGCTTTTACCATTGAAATGAAAAAAAAGCTGGATGAAACGCCTCAGCAATTGCTTTCACTTGCCATAACCGAATTGAGGCAGAGATTTAACAGTGACTCGGTTGAGATCATAATTCCTGTTTCATTGGATATGGAAATAACGGAATTGAAATTCACCATACCTAAAAGGGGTGGAAAAAAACACTTGCTTGAGCTTTCTGAAAGAAATGCTAATTATTACAGGCTGGAGAAACAAAGACGATTGGATCTGGCGGATCCTGAGCGGCATACAATTAGGATTCTGGCCCGGATACAAAAGGACCTTCGGTTGAAGGAAACTCCTGTTCACATTGAATGCTTTGATAATTCCAATCTTCAGGGTGATTATCCTGTTGCAGCTATGGTATGTTTTATAAAAGCAAAACCTGAAAAAAAGGAATACCGTCATTTTAATATTAAGACTGTCAGTGGCCAGGATGACTATGCATCAATGGAAGAGATCATTTACAGGCGATATAAACGCTTGCTGGATGAAAATAAACCTTTACCACAATTGGTAGTTATTGACGGGGGAAAAGGACAATTGAATGCGGCGCTGAAAAGTATTGAAAAGTTAGGTTTAAGGGGAAAAATGACAGTGATCGGTATTGCGAAAAAACTGGAAGAAATATATTTCCCCAATGACCTCATTCCTCTTTACCTGGATAAAAAATCTGAAACTCTGAGAGTAATACAACATCTCAGGGATGAAGCCCATCGTTTTGGCATTACCCATCACAGGAAAAGAAGGCACAAAGGTACCCTGCGATCTGTATTGACAGAAATTAAAGGAATAGGAAATAATACTTCACAGAAATTACTCCGGAAGTTTAAATCCGTAAAAAAAATACGAGAGGCATCACTGAATGAACTCAATGAGACTATCGGAAAAGCCAAAGCCCGGATTGTATTTTATTATTTTAATCGAAAATAGTAATTAGTTGTAAACCACCTTCTTTGAGGCTGCCGGTTTATTTTCATTTACTCATCACGGAATTTGAATGATAACTTGAGCCTTGTACGGTAAGCTATTACTTTCCCGTTTTCGATCTTCATATCCTGAGTTATAATTTCAGCGACCCTCAGGTCTTCAAGGGTTTTACCTGCCCTTTCAATAGCGGCCTTGGCTGCTTCTTCCCATGACACTTCACTTGAACCAACGATTTCAATAACTTTATAGATACTTTCGGTCATAAATCCTCCTTTATTTAAATGTAAAAAATGATTTGTTCAAATTTATGAAAAGATTTACTTATTGTCAAGATGAAAAGTATTAAAATTCTTCTTATGGTATTTAATTTTTATCTTTTTACTTTTGTCTTTTATCTTCTGCATGAATAATGCAGGCTATATGTTAGCATATATGAAACATAAATAATTAATCATGACGAAAATAAATATGAATTTTCCCGGGAACATTTTAACAGCATTGATGATAATAGTTTTTATTATTTCTTCTTTGCACCTTTCCGCAGAAAAGAAAAAGAAAGAAGAAAAGAATGATACCATTAAGTCAAGTCTTGTCAGTGGGTTGAAATGGAGAAGTATCGGACCTGCATTAACATCAGGACGCGTCTCGGATATAGCTGTCAATCCAAATGATCATAATGAATATTTCGTTGCTGCTGCTTCCGGAAATATTTGGAAAACAACAAACAATGGAATAACATGGACACCTGTTTTTGATAAATACGGTGCTTATTCTATTGGATGTATTACTATTGATCCGAATAACGATAATGTCATTTGGGCCGGAACAGGAGAAAATAATCACCAGCGATCAGTCAGTTATGGTGATGGTGTGTATAAGAGCATTGATGGTGGGAAATCATGGAAGAATATGGGTTTGAAAGATTCCCGCCACATTGGTAAGATATTGATTGATCCGGGGAATTCAGATGTGGTTTATATTGCAGCAGAAGGTTCTTTATGGGGGCCTGGTGGGGACCGTGGGCTTTATAAGACCACTGACGGAGGTAAAAACTGGGAGCTTATCCTGGAAATCAGTGAGAATACGGGGATTAACGATATGGTCATGGACCCGCGTGATCCTGATGTGATATATGCTTCATCAGAGCAACGAAGAAGGCATGTACATACAAAAATTGGAGGTGGGCCGGAATCCGCCATTTATAAAACCACGAACGGTGGAGAATCATGGGATAAATTAAAATCAGGATTGCCTGACGGCGATGTGGGAGGTATTGGCCTGGCCATTTCACCGGTTGATCCCGATGTGGTTTATGCGATCATTGAAGCTGCCGGCGATGCAGGTGGATTCTTCAGGTCAACTGACCGGGGAGCATCCTGGAAAAAGATGAGCAACCACTATTCCAGCGGACAGTATTATAATGAGATATTTTGTGACCCGAAAGATGTGGATAAGGTATATTCAGTTGAAACGATAACGCATTTTACGGAGGACGGTGGTAAAACATGGAGGAGACTTGGAAACAAAAGTCGTCATGTGGATGACCATGCCCTCTGGATTGATCCGGATAATACTGATCACCTGCTGATCGGCGGTGACGGAGGTGTTTATGAAACATATGATGGCGGTGAAATTTATTTATTCAAGACGAATTTACCAATCACACAATTTTACAGGGTTAATGTAGATAATTCATGGCCGTTTTACTGGGTTTACGGAGGCACACAGGATAATTCCAGTCTTGGAGGTCCCTCAAGAAACCTGAGTACACAGGGAGTTTCAAATTATGATTGGATCGTTACCTTGGGCGGTGATGGCTTCTGGCAAGCTATTGAACCCGAAAATCCGGATATTGTATATTCTGCATACCAATATGGCAATATCTTCAGGTACGATAAAAAAAGCGGAGAACGTGTGGGTATCAAACCACAACCGCGTAAAGGTGAAGACACCTATAAATGGAATTGGAACACAGCTTTTATTCTCAGTCCGCATTCAGGAACAAGATTATACATCGGGGCCAATATGATGTTCAGAAGTGACGACCGTGGTAATAGCTGGAAGGTGATCAGTGATGACCTGACAACCCGGATCGACCGGAATACATGGCCTGTTATGGACAGGTACTGGGGAGTGGATGCTGTGGCAAAAGACGTTTCCATATCATTATTTGGCACCATCGTATCACTGGCGGAATCTCCCGTGAGGGAAGATCTGCTGTACGTGGGAACAGATGATGGTTTGATTCAGATAACTGAGGATGCCGGAGAAAACTGGCGTAAAGTGGAATCATTTCCGGGTGTTCCTCAATATACTTATGTAAGTGATATCTATCCGTCAAGGTATGATGAAAATATAGTTTTTGCCTCGTTTGATAATCGTAAGAGGGATGATTTCAAACCTTATATTTTGAAAAGTACAGATAAAGGGCAAACATGGACTTCTATTGCAGGAAACCTGCCCGAAAATGGTTCTGTCCATACTATTGAACAAGACTTTGTGAACCCTGACCTTTTATTTGCCGGAACAGAATTTGGTGTGTTTTTCAGCATCGATGGCGGAAAAATATGGACACAACTGAAATCAGGTATCCCAACCATCTCAGTCAAAGATATGGTGATCCAGGAAAGGGAAAATGATCTGGTGCTTGCTACCTTTGGGCGGGGATTCTATATTCTTGATGATTACACCCCGTTACGGCAATTAAATAAGAAAATTCTGGATACCAATGCCTGTATTTTTAAAATTAAAGATGGTTTAATGTATATACTGAAAAGAGGTTATTATGGACAGGGATCTGCTTACTATACTTCCGCTAATCCGCCATTCGGAGCTACTTTCACTTATTATTTGAAAGAAGTGCCCGAGACATTGAAACAAAAACGGAAAGAAAGTGAAAAAGAACTGGTGAAGGAAAAGAAACCCGTTCCCATCCCAACAATGGATGAGTTAAGGGCGGAGAAAAACGAGATCAAACCCTACCTGATCTTTACCATTTTTGATAATGACAGTAATGTAGTCAGGAAACTAACGAAGAAGCCGGGCAAGGGGATCAACCGCTTAACCTGGAATTTGAGGTATCCGGGTACTTACCCCGTAAGTGTGAAGGATGATAAGTTCGATCCTTTATCATCAGGAGGAAATGGTATGTATGCAATGCCAGGTAAATACTATATTACTATGTCGCAGTGTGTCCGGGGAGAAGTGACAGAACTGGCCGGGCCTGTTGAGTTTAATGCAGTTGTGCTGGAAAACACTTCCCTGCCGGCTGAGAACAGGGAAGACCTTGTAGCCTTCCAGAACAAGGTAGCTGATTTGGCCAGAGCTGTTCATGGAGCTGAAAGTGCCGCTGAAGACATGATGAAAAAGATTCAATATATCAAACAGGCTATTCAGAGAACTCCTGGTGTGCCTGGTGAACTAATGAAAAAAACACAGCAAGTGGAAAAGGAATTGGATCGAATTCTTTGGAAATTTAACGGACAGGATCCTAAAGCCAGCCGTGAAGAGAACTGGCCTGCTCCTGTTTCTATCTACGAAAGGCTGAATGCGCTCGTATATTCGCATTGGAATTCAACCTCAGAAGTAACACAAACCCAGAAAGATCAATATGCAATTCTTTCAGAAGAATTTATTCCAATACTGGAGCAACTGAGAAAGATAAGTGATCGGGATATTAAACCGATTGAAACAGAACTTGAAGAAGCTGGAGCTCCCTGGACACCGGGGAGGATACCGGAGTGGGAGTGAAAGATATAAGATATTAAATTTGAAATTTGAAATGTGAAATATGAAAAGAATGAGGTTCGAGGTCATTGGCCATTTCCCAAGTATTGTACTTGCCTGAAATAAGTTGACATTTTTGTATACCAAAAATAGAACAAAAATGGTAACTTTAAGAAAAAATCAAGTCAGACGAAAAATCAAAGAATTGCGTTACTTCAGCGAATCATTTAAGAAAGACATTGTAAGGCAGATTGAACAAGATCTCATCACTGTCACCCAAGTATCCAGGGAATATAAAGTAACACGATCAAGTGTTTACAAATGGATTTACAAATACTCAAAGTTTTTGAAGAAAGGTTATAAATATGTTGTTGAGCCAGAGAGTGATACCAAGAAGATAGAATATTTACGTGAAAGGCTTAAGGAAATGGAACGGACCTTGGGGCAGAAGCAACTACAATTAGATTTTTTGGAGAAGCTCATAGAATTTAGTAGCGAAGATGTTGGGTATGATATCAAAAAAAAACATGGTTCCGGACCTTATCCTGGTTTTGGGAAAACAGAAAAGAACATAACTGGAAAATGAGCCAGATATACCAAATAGCGGGCATAAGCAGGCAAAGCTTTCTTAAGCATTATAATCGATTGTTGGCCAAAGAAGAACTAATAGCTCAACTGTTGCCATTAATAAAAGATATCCGGGATTTGCATCCCAGGATGTCAGCAAGAGAGATTTATTATAAGATACAGCCACAAGGCATTGGAAGAGATGCTTTTGAAGCTTTTGCATTTGCAAATGGATACAAACTCTTTGATGTAAAAAGATTCATAACTACGACAGATTCAACTGGTGTAAAACGATTTCCAAATCATTTAGCAGGATTAAAGATCAACAAAGTGAACCAGGTTTGGGTAAGTGATATAACCTTCTACTGGCTTAATGATCGTTTTTACTATATCACTGTAATAATGGATCTTTACAGCAGATTTATTGTAGGGTGTCATGTAAGTGATAATCTAATGACTATTAATACAACCATTCCTGCTTTAAAAAAGGCTCTTAGAACAAGATGCAATACATTTAATCCAGATGGGTTGATTTTGCATTCTGATGGAGGAGGACAATATTATTGTAAGGACTTTCTAAAGATAACTGAGACCCTTGGTATTATAAACAGTATGGGGCAGATAGTTTATGACAACATACATGCGGAAAGGGTAATAAGGACGCTCAAAAATGATTATATAGAATATTACAATCCAGATAATTACCAACAGTTGCAAAAATATACATGGCTTACAGTAAAAAGATATAACTTTGATCGACCACACAGTTCACTGAAAAGGTTGACGCCTCATGAATTTGAACAACAAATTAACAACATAGAGGTTGACAAACGTCCATGTTTAAAAGTATTTGCGTCAATACTAACAAAAAGTTATAGTTGTCAACAAAAAGAAAAAAGAAGCAAAAAAGAAAAAGTATACACTTAATATAAAAGTGTCAACCTTATTTAGGCATGAACATATTGCCGACTGTCGACTGTCGACTGTCGACTGTCGACTTTATTGCCTTAATTACTTTTTTCTTCTTTTGAATTCCGGTATGATAAATATCTGTCCGGGATAGATCAGATCGGGGTCCTTGATCTTCTCCATATTGGCTTCGTAGATTCTGAACCATCCAATGGCCGTACCATATTTATTTCTCGCAATCTGCCACAGCCAATCACCTTTCTTAACCTTATAAGTCTTTTGCAGCCTGGGTTTTTCTTGTTTAATAATAGCGGCCGGTGGTTCTTGACTGTCTTTCGTGATAGTATCTTTTTTCACCGTTGCTTCTGGTTTTGGTTTTTGTTTTTCTGTCTCTGGCTTTTTCTCTTTACAAGCTGTTAAAAGTCCCCAGATAAGAAATAAATAAATAATAATTTTTGTCATGAATGAAGCTTATTTTATTGTTAAAAAATGCCAATTGATCGAACGTAAAAATAGAAAATTTTAATTAATAAACTATCTTTGTCATTTAACCATTTACATAGATTCATGCTATTATGAAAAAAATATTCATCCTTGTTTTTTTACTTGTCCTTGCATGTATAGCTGCATTTTGGTGGATTTCTTTAAAATCAACACAAGAAGATCCCGCAAATAAACCTCAAAAGCCCAACGACTGGTTCTTCATGCAAAGGGCCTATCCTTATGGTGAAATTAATTATAAGGCTTATAAAACAGCATATTACCAGGCGAAAGCTGCAAAGGAATCAGGGTCGGGAAGCAAAACTGCCAGCTGGGAGTTAGGTGGCCCGTTAAACCTGGGTGGCAGGCTTTCTGCTGTTGCAATGCATCCTTCCGATATGTCAACAATTTATATTGGTGCTGCCTCAGGAGGGATATTTAAATCAACAAACGGTGGATTATCATGGGTGCCGGTGTTTGATGATGTCCTGAGCCTTTCTGTTGGGGATATTGAAATAGCTCCGTCAAACCCGGATATTCTTTATGTTGGCACCGGTGAATCCAATGCGGGAGGCGGATCATTGGCTTATGACGGTTTTGGGATGTATAAGTCGTTGGATGGCGGCCAAGCGTGGGAATATTGTGGCCTTGAGGAATGTGGCAGTGTCGGCCGTGTTGTGATCCATCCTGACGATCCTGATATCGTATACGTGGCTGCAATGGGACGTTTGTTCTCAAATAATCCTGAAAGAGGAATATTTAAAACATCGGATGGAGGCCAGACCTGGGACAAAATACTCTATATCTCAGATTCCACAGGTGGAATTGATCTGGTGATGCACCCTTTTAACCCGGATACCCTGTATGCTGCTTTATGGGAAAGGGTCAGGAGGCCTGATCGCAGAAGTTACGGAGGGAACACATGTGGTATCTATAAAACAGTTGACGGAGGTGATACATGGATACAACTTACCAATGGCCTGCCCTCTCCTGCATCCAATATCGGCAGGATCGGAATAGATATTTCGCAATCTGATCCGAATATCCTTTATGCAATATATGCCGATAATATCGGATATTTCCTTGGCGTATATAAAACAACAGACAATGGAAATTCATGGACTCAAACCAATGATGGCTTTTTATCAGGTATGTACGTGTCCTATGGCTGGTGGTTTGGCAGGATACATATCGATCCCACAAATCCGGATATTGTTTATCCCATCGGGCTTGACCTGTACAAAACATCAAATGGCGGAGCCAGCTGGGCAAATATATCAAGTTATACCGTTCATGTTGACCAGCATGACCTTGTTGCCCATGTTTTTGATCATGAGCATCTTGTGCTTGGCAATGATGGTGGTGTTTATATTTCTGATAATGGCGGAAGTACATGGAATCACCTTGAGAACCTTCCCATTATGCAGTTTTATACCTGTGAAGTTGATGAACAGTTTCCTGAAAGACTGTATGGCGGTGCCCAGGATATGGGGACCAACCGTACCATGACAGGTGGCCTGAGTGATTGGCAGAATATTTACGGAGGTGATGGATTTTATGTTTTGGTTGACCCTGTGGATAATAATTATGTATATGCGGAATACCAATATGGTAACCTGGGCAGGTCAACCAATGGCGGTTATTCTTTTCAGGGAGCTACCTCCGGGATAAGCTATTCGGACAGGAAGAATTGGATGACACCGGTAGTATTTGACCCTGATAACCCGGCTATACTGTATTACGGAGCTAACCGGTTATACAGGTCTGTCAATCATGCACTTAACTGGTTAGCTATCAGCCCTGACTTAT
The DNA here is from genome assembly GCA_030606625.1 of Bacteroidales bacterium. Taxonomy (GTDB): domain Bacteria; phylum Bacteroidota; class Bacteroidia; order Bacteroidales; family B18-G4; genus JAUWGC01. The sequence goes on from JAUWGC010000004.1 coordinate 16,790, forward strand.
CTAATGGCCCCGGAACAGGCAACCTGACCTATGGCACTATAACGACAATTGCCGTTTCTCCTGCCAATACTGAATATATATATGCAGGAACAGATGACGGTAATGTTTGGGTAACAAAAAATGACGGACAAGACTGGACAAAAACATCTTCTTCCTTGCCGGTCCGGTGGGTTACCCGCGTTGCAGCAGATCACTATGATGAAAACACAGCCTTTGTATGTTTTTCAGGATATCGCTATGATTCTTATTTGCCACATATTTTTATGACAAGGGATGCAGGCATGAGTTGGGATGATATTTCAGGTGACTTACCTGAAGCACCGGTCAATGATATCATTGTAGATCCTGAATTGGATTCCACACTCTATATCGCAACGGATTTTGGTGTTTTTGTTACCTGGGATTACGGAATGCATTGGTTTGTTTTGGGAACAGATCTTCCTAATGTTCCAATTGTGGACATGCGGCTTCACAATAGTACAAGAAAACTGGTTGCTGCTACTTACGGGAGATCCATGTATACATTCGACCTGGATGATATTATAGGTGTTGAAGGTAATATGACTTCATTAAATGCTGAAAGTATATCCGTTTATCCAAACCCGTTTACGGAAAAAGCAACATTAATACTTGATATAAAGAAAGAACATGCCGGAAGAGTTGACATAATAAATCTGAATGGTCAAGTGGTTAAAACACTTTTTGAAGGGATATTGAAGAAAAATGTTAATGAATTAATATGGGACGGTACAAACAGCAATGGAGCATACGTAAACCCTGGAATTTATATTTGCAGGATTCTTCTTGATGATCAGATTATTGCAAGGAAACTGATTAAGATGAAATAAGCTGAGAGCATGAGATCATTGTACAATTATTTTCCTCTCTGTACTAAACAGGGAATTTGAGATTTTAACAAGGTAAATACCTTTAGGTTTTGAGGTAAAGTTGATCTGATGCACCCCCTTTTTTTCTACTAATGTTTGGTATGTTTTATTTCCCATGACATCAATGATTGTCAAATTATAATTACCTGTAGTATTTTCAGGTAATTCGATATAGAAAACACCCTGGTTTGGATTAGGAAATATTTTTAACTCTTTTCCGAAATTGCTTTCCTGGTTAATACCAGTCATAACATATGGTGAGAATCCCACGGTTATCGTTACCTGGCCTCCGGATTCATACCGCATTGCAGCCGGATTTCTGGTGTCAATATCGAAAGGATCTAATGGCCAGTTTTCGGCAGGCATAAAATCAGGTTTTGAGGAATAGTAATAAGATGTGTCGTTAAGGTACTGCGGTTCCTCACCATCGGCTTCCCAAACAACTACGTTGTTTAATGAAGGCCAGGTAACTTTATAAACTTTATTGTTTTTTGCAAAATGTCCTGTGCCTCCAATATCATCGCTTAATATATAGCCATCTCCCCAGGGTGCTCCGTATCTTAATTTCACGGCGATGTCCAGATTTTCAAAATAGTTATTGACAATATTCTGGTCGTTATTACAATTATAATGGTTTCCTCCGTGAGTAGATTCATAATGATCCTCCAGTACAAGTCCTCCCCGCCTGGCCATATTGCGGAAAAATGTGTTGTGTCTTCCATTATCACCCCAGTATGCATCTATCCATATCCAGTTGAAATAGTTACCTTCAAATAAATTCTCATAAGCGCCCATATCGGGACCCGGATTACTGGAATTCCCATGCAGTTCAATATCTCCTGTTACCCATTCACCCAGTCCTCCGCTGGTTGTAGTATGTGGTTCATAGGAAGCGTTGTAACTAACTACGTTACGGTGACATTTTCCTCTGGTAACAATAGCGTGGCGGGTCTGCCGGAAAACATTATTCTCGATGAGACTGCTGTGGGTTTCATTTGCCAGGGCTATTCCGTATCCATTACCTCCACCGCCGTAATTTGTGCATTCATTGATATAACATCCGGAGATCTCAGTGTTCTGGCAGTCATTTAAACTAATGTGATGACTATTACCAAGATAAGACTCAACACCTCTTATCCAGCAGTTATTTACCCCGTTCATTATAATATAATATTTTTGGTGCTGCTCATCTGCTAACCGGGTTAATTTAATATCTTCAATGCCGGTATTAACATTTTCTGAATTTATCATCAGGGCATGATCATAATGATCGAAGTAAAGTATTGAAATATCTGCCCCCGACCCTTTAATAACTGTGTTTGACGGGAGGGATAAGACGGAAGTGATCCTGTATGTGCCTTCAGGAAAGAAAACGATCGAGAATCCTCCGTTGTTGGACTGCAATTCAGCTATTTCAAGAGCTTCCATAACAGGATCCGTATCATCCTGTATTCCATTACCTACGGCACCGAAATCTGAAACATCAAAAAAAGCTGTTACATCAATTGGTGATGATAAAAACGGACAACCAGCTTCCTGCCAGGCAACTGTTGATCCATTAGGTAAACGGTCAGAAGGGATCATTGTTCCGATCTGAGCCTGGCAGATTACGGTAAAGAAGAAAAAAAGAACTATAAAAGTACAGAAATAATAAATCTTCATGGTTTGCTACTAAGATTCGATTAAATATAAGTCGGTTATTGGTTATTAGCTATTAATACGAAATCTTCAACGCAAAGTTGCTCCGCTCTCTTTGATAAAAGGCCTTCAGGTAAATTGCTTGTATCTATATCTATTTGTTTCAGGGAATTTCTTAATGTTTTTCGTCGCTGGTTAAATGCTGCCTTAACGACCCTTTTGAAATTTTTCTCGTCACAGTCCAGTTTCCTGACCTGGTTTCGGGATAACCGGATTACTGCAGATTTTACTTTTGGAGGAGGAAAAAAAACATGTTCGTGAACTGTAAACAAATATTCTATATCATAGAATGCCTGCAGTAGTACACTCAGAATACCATATTTTTTATTTCCCGGAGGTGAAGATATTCTTTCAGCAACTTCTTTTTGCAACATAACAACAAGGTTATTGATCTTTTCCCTGTGTTCAAGTATCTTGAAAAATATCTGACTCGAAATGTTATAGGGCAAGTTTCCAATAATGGAGAATTTACCGGGAGAAAGCCTGTTCAGGTCAAAGATGAGGAAATCATCACAGATTATTTTTGCTTTGATATCAGGATAATGATTTATCAGATACTCAACGAATTTTTTATCTGTTTCGATAAAATATGCATTCCAGTCTTTATTGGACAATATATATTTTGTCAGGATTCCCTTCCCGGGGCCTATCTCAAGTATATTGACGGTATCAGAAGGCAAACTGCTAACAATCTTTCTGGCAATATTGGTGTCGGTGAGGAAATGTTGTCCGAGTGATTTTTTGGGTCTTAAATATACCATTTTGTTTGGATTAAAAGTGTTCCTTCATAAGGTTGCAGCAGTGATTAAATATCGTCTCCCCGCAGTCTGCGAAATCTCTTGCGGGCTTCAACAGTATACAGGCTTCCCGGATAATTTAATAAAAGCTGCTGGTAAAGCTCCATGGCTGTATTTTGGTTTTGAAAGTATATTTCCTGCAGCTCAGCTCGCATAAACAGTGCATCGTCAGCCAGGATTTCATATGGATAATTACTTACCAGTTGTTGTAACAAACTGTCGGCTTCAGTGTATTGCTTGTTTTTGATTTTTATCAAGGTTTTTTTAAACAGTATATCATCGAATAATGCATGGTATGAGCTTATAAGATATATGGAATCCAGAGTTTTCAATGCAAGATCGTCTTTATTCTGGAATGACAGAAGATCTGCCTTGGAAAATAGGCGTAATCCATTCATAGCACTGTCAGCGTCCAGGTTATCACCGATCAGAAGTGACAGACGCATGGCGTCATTAGCGATCAGTTTTGAAGTAGCAGCTTTCAATACATCCAGTTGAGCTTTAGCCCATTCGAACTCACCAATGTAATAGGTCAACCTGGCATTTTTGAACTTGGCCAGGTGCCCTATGGGTTCATGTTTAAAGGCTTTTTCAACCTGGGAATACAATAATGTGGCTTCCCAGACCTCCCCTGAAAAAAGAAAGATATCGGCAAGTTCGATTTTACATTCTGAAATAGTTTTGGGAGAAGCATATGATATCTTCAGGGCGCTTTTCAGCATTTCAATGGCCTCATCTTGTTTGTCAAGATAAAATGCCTGCAGATGTGCAAGATCTCTTATCATTGTTATTGTTTCCGGTGTTTTTCCAAAGGCTTCGACAGTAGTAATGTAGTCTTTCTCAAGCATGGTCAGGTCTGACTTCTGGTAAGACAAACCGGAGATAATTTTCAGGTATCTTGCATTTAACTGTCCTATAACGCTGCTCAGGTAAAATGGTTTCCCCCCCCCTTTTTTTATGATATAATTAAATGCATCGATCGCCTGATCATATGCCATATTTGAGATGCATAACCTGGCCAGTTCATATACCCTCTGGCCATTTTCCTGGAAACGTCTGTCCAGCGATTTTGCCTGAACGAGGGCAAACTCAAAGTCCTGCTTTTGAATTGAGAACCAAAGCAGCATTTCAGAAAATTCAATATTATCAGGATTACGCTGACTTTTTTTCAGGAGGGCCTTCCATAAGTAATTCGAAATGCTGCCTTCCAGGTCATCATTGATCACTGCCTGAAGCCTGTTTTGGATTCTGTTCATCGATTCCGGATTATCCCCCAGTTCGGCAAGGTATTCATCGATCATTTCGCCGTAATTGCCATTTACTCTATAAAGATTGGCAAGTTCAAAGTGGAAAGAATGCTTACCTCTAAGCAGTTTTTGGCCTAAAAGATAAGTTTCAACCGCATATTCTATTTGTGCCCGTACATAGAAAGCATTCGCCAGATCCTTAACCTGGTATGCATCAGGAGGCAACTTCCTGATAGCTTCATCATATTTTTTCCTGGATAAAGCGGGTTTTCCTGTAAGCTGGTAAATATAACCAAGGTCAACATGATATTTCAAATGTGTGGGATTCTTTTTGATCTGTTTTCTGGTTAGTTTCTCAGCTTTTTTGAAGTCCCTGATTTGCAGAAGACAGTACATGTAGTAAGTATAGTGATATTGAGTAGGGCTTTTCTTGTAAAGTTTCTCATAAAGCTCAGCTGCTTTTTCATATTCCTTATTTCTGTAATAATGTAAAGCTAACTTTTCCTCATTGTTGATCTGGCTGATATTTTTGGATTGTTGCTGTATGGATGGTTGTATCTGCGAAAAGGACAGATTTAGTAGAAAAAACAATAAAAGAGGCAATATGCATATCGGCTTGAACTTCATTATCTTATAGTAATTTATTTAGTGATCATCTTGAATCCTGTGTATTCATGTAATATACCGGGTATCCGGATGCCATTAGGTGTCTGGTTATTTTCAAGGATTGCCGCAACTATTCTAGGTAACGCCAGAGCACTGCCGTTTAGTGTATGTGCAAGTTTCGTTTTTCCATCCTTATCTTTAAACCTTAACTTCATCCTGGAAGACTGGAAACTCTCAAAATTGGAAACGGAACTCACCTCAAGCCACTTCTTCTGCGCTGCGGAATACACTTCAAAATCATAGGTAAGTGCTGAAGCAAAACTAAGGTCGCCACCACATAGTTTTGCAATTCTGAAAGGTAGTTCGAGTTTACGGCATAGTGAAGCAACATATTCACACATTTTGTCGAGTGTTTCATGGGATCTGTCCGGATGCTGAACCTGTACGATTTCCACTTTGTCGAAAAGGTGAAGACGGTTTAGCCCCCTGACATCCTTGCCATAAGAACCTGCCTCACGCCGGAAGCAACTGGAATAAGCTACATTTTTGATGGGCAAATCTTCTGATTTAAGGATCATATCCCTGTAAATGTTTGTTATTGGTACTTCAGCAGTTGGTATAAGATATAAATTATCAGATTCTATGTGGTACATCTGTCCGTCTTTATCAGGTAACTGGCCGGTTCCGAATGCCGAATCCTCATTGACCATCAAAGGAGGCTGGTATTCTTCATAACCATTATTGATTGCTTCATCCAGAAAAAAGCTGATCAATGCCCTTTGTAATTTTGCACCTTTTGATTTATAAAAAGGAAAACCGGCACCTGTTACTTTGCTGCCCAGGTCAAAATCAATGATATCATATGCTGTGGCAAGTTCCCAATGTGGGAGTGCCTGATCATGGAGGGGTATCTCATGTATTTCTTCTGATATGATTTTATTGTCTTTAGCTAATTTGCCTTGTGGAACAGACTGATGAGGTATATTGGGCAATTGAACTATTAACTTGTTCAGTTCTTTTATTATGGTTGAAAGTTTATCGCCCATTACCTGGCTCTGTTTTTTTAACTTCGTAGATTGTTCTTTTAATGCATTGGCTTCTTCGGTTTTACCGCTTTTAAATAATATTCCGATTTGCCTGGCCAGTTTATTTGCCTGTGAAAGCGTATCATCCAGTGTTTTTTGTGTTTCCCTGCGTAGATTGTCTTTGATGATGATTTCTTTGACAATATCACCTGCATCAAAATTCTTGATCTTAAGCCGTTGTATTATTTCTTCAGCATTTTCTCTGATGTAATTTAATTGCAGCATTCCTGTATGTTTTGTACAAATGTAGGTTAAAAATAAAAAATCCCGATTGGTGTCGGGATTTTTTAGCATTTTTATTTTTAAACCCTGCGCTCTTGCAGCAAGGTTTTACCGCTTCTTAGTATGGAATATTATTATCAGGTTTAATTTTCTACTTCAGCAGTAACAATATTTATGTATGATCTGTTGTTTTTCCTTCGTCTGAATTTAACTATGCCGTCTTGAAGGGCAAAGATCGTATGATCTTTTCCCATGCCGACATTCAGGCCCGGATGATGAGTTGTTCCTCTTTGCCTGATGATAATATTACCGGCTCTGGCAAACTGTCCGCCGAATATTTTAACACCCAATCGTTTGCTTTCCGATTCCCTGCCATTCTGTGAACTTCCTGCACCTTTTTTGTGTGCCATGGTTGTATTATTTTTGTTTATTATTTAATGTTTATTTCTTCTTTTCGGTTTCTTTGCTACCTTTTTTTTCAGGAGTTTTTTTCGCAGTTTTTTTTGCTGTTGTCTTTAGCTTAGCTTTTGGCTTAGCTTCTGCTTTTGGTTTAGCTTTTGCTTTTGGTTTGACTTCTGCCTTGGGCTTAACTGCAGTTTTGGCTTTTATTTTAGCAGGTTGTGCCTCTTTCTTATCTTTTTCAGCTTTTGCTTCTTGTTTTTTTGCGGGTCTGGCCTTGACTTTTACTGAAGGTTTAGCTGCTGCTTTTGTTGTTTTTTTCGGAACTGCTGCTTTTTCAACCTTTGCCTTGACTTCTTTTGTTGTGGTTTTTGCTTTTGGTTTTACTTCCTTTGCTTGTATTTTTTCTGTCTTAGGCTTTTCGGTTTTGGCAGGAGTTGTTTTTTCAACTGCTTTTGGGGCTTTGGGTTTGGGACTGCTTTCGATGATATTTTCAATCTTGATCTTCGTCAAATATTGTCTGTGTCCGTTCAGTTTTTGATATCCCTTTCTCCTTTTTTTCTTGAAAACAAGAACCTTATTTCCTTTGAGATGTTCTATGATCTTGGCTGATATTAATGCATCTGTAATGATAGGTGATCCGATCTTTACTTTTCCATTATTATCGATAAGAAGAACTTCATTGAACTCAACCTTTGCGCCTTCTTTTCCTTCCAGGCGATGTACAAAGATTTCCTGGTTCTTCTTAATTTTGAATTGTTGTCCTGCTATATCGACTATTGCATACATTCTGCTGTGTTTTTTAGCTTTCCTTCTGAATTTGGAGGTGCAAAGTTAGAAAAAAAAATTGATGCACAAAGAAATTATTTTAATTTTTTACATCAAATCTTCTGTTGACCAGATATACACCTCCCATAATTAACCCTATCCATAGCAGATAGACAAATTCAAATCTTTCACCGTCAATGATTCCCCACATAAGAGCAATAATAGGGATCATGTAAGTGACTGATGCAGCAAAAACAGGATTGGTCATTTTGATCACCTTATTGAAAGCAAACATAGCAAGAGCTGTACCCAGAATACTCAGAATGGTGATATATCCAACACCACTCCAGAAGTGAGGATGATCATGTATTTTATGCAGAAATGAGGTTCCTGCCAGCAGATAGATAACAATGGGAATACCAATAAAAAAGAAGCTGAATGCTGTTATGGAAATAATATCTATGTCCTTTAACAGGTATTTGATGAAGTTAACACTTGTTGCATAACAGATTGCAGCAATGATCACATAAACAGAATAATTGATGTTATGAATAAAATCTTTTCCACCGCTGATATTGATTAATCCGGCTGCACCTGCCAGCCCGATGAAGATGCCAAGAATATTAAACCATCTGACTTTGAAATTGAAGAAAATAAATGCGATCAGGAAGGTGAACAATGGTGTCAAAGAGTTCAGGATACCGGCAAGATTACTGTCGATACCCGTTTGTGCCTTGGCAAACAGAAATGCAGGGAATGCATTTCCTATAATACTTACGATGATCAAATATTTCCAGGATTTTTTTGGAATCCTTGAGAATTTATTGAACGTAAATGGTAAAAGAAATAAAAATGCTATTGAAATTCTTAATGCTCCAACCTCCTCTGCCGAAAATACCTCCAGTCCTCTTTTGATTAAAATGAAAGAACTTCCCCAGACAAGTACCAGGGATAAAAGAATTATCCACGCTATCGACATGCTTTGAAGGTTATCTTTCATTTATGAATAACCAAGTATATAAAACAGTTGTACGCATACAAATATAAATTTAAATGTTTTAAAAAAAATAGATATGTCTTTAATTGGACTTTTATTTTTATATATTTGCATTGATAATTGAATTATTAACCAAAAAATTTTAGCTATGAAAAATTTTTTCCTATTATTTGTAACTCTGTTTTTTTGGGGGTTTATGTCTCAGGCACAGATACATGAGATGTATTTAGATGATTTTGAATCTTATACTGTGGGGGATTTCATTGCTCAGGAAAATCCTACCTGGTGGGATACCTGGAGTGGCCTTCCGGGATCCGGTGAGGACGGTATAATCTCAGATGCCCAGGCATACAGCGGATCAAATTCTGTTTTAGTTGATGAAACAGGCGGTGCAACTGACCTGATCATGTTATTGGGTGATAAATCTAACGGCGTGTTTGAAGTGAACTGGCAGATGTTCGTGCCAAGTGGTTTTGCAGGATATTATAATTTACAGCATTATCAGGCTCCTGGTATTGAATGGGCAATGGAAGTATACTTCAATACGGATGGTACGGCTGTGCTGAAAGCAGAAGGCCAGGATATACCTTTCAATTATACACACGATGTATGGTTCTCTGTTGTGAATCATGTTGATATGGATAGTGACATTGCTCAAATGTATATTGATGGAGTGATGATCCATGAATGGCAATGGAGCACTCAGTCCGGTGGTAGTGCCGGTACAAACCAGCTTGGTGGAGTTGACTTCTTTGCAGGTTCACAGGGCAGCGATGTGCCAATGTATTACTTCGATAATATTGAGTACATACAGATCTTTGAACCTTTGTATTTTGATGATTTTGAATCATACACTGTGGGGGATTACATTGCCCAGGAAAACCCTACCTGGTGGGATACCTGGAGTAGCCTCCCGGGAACCGGTGAGGACGCTTTAATCTCAGATGCCCAGGCATACAGCGGATCAAATTCTGTTTTAGTTGATGAAACAGGTGGTGCAACTGACCTGATCATGTTATTGGGGGATAAAATATCTGGTGTTTTTGAAGTGAACTGGTACATGTACATACCAGGTGGTTTTGCAGGATATTACAATTTACAGCATTATCAGGCTCCTGGTATTGAATGGGCCATGGAAGTATACTTCAATACTGATGGTACGGCCGTGCTGAAAGCAGAAGGCCAGGATATACCTTTTAATTATACACACGATGTATGGTTCTCTGTTGTGAATTATGTTAATATGGATATCGATACTGCTCGGATGTTTATTGATGGAGTGATGATCGATGAATGGAAGTGGAGTACTCAGTCCGGTGGTAGTGCCGGTGCAAACCAACTTGGTGGAGTTGACTTCTTTGCAGGTTCACAGGGTAGCGATGTGCCTTTGTATTACTTTGATGATGTGGCTTACCTCCAGTTAGGCGGAACCACAGATCCTGCTATTGAAATCACACCGGAAGAACTTGAAGCAACCCTTGAAACCGGCCAGATTGAAGAACAATATCTGAATATTGCTAATGTTGGTGCTGCTGCTCTTGATTATAATCTTGCCATTGTATTTATTCAGGGGGGGACAGATGCTTTCGTTATTCCGTCAACAGGAATAAAAAATCAACATATTTCTATTGATCAGGTCCAGGCCAATACTTCTCAGCCCGGAGGTATTGCTCCGCCAACAGAAGATGTAACACTAACATATTGTGATGTTAACGATGGTACTTCAATAGGTCTTACAACATGGCCGAATGAGTGGGAAGTTGCTGCCAAATACCCTGCATCTATGATGTATACTCATGCCGGTATGGATCTGACTTCTGTAATGGTATACATAAATGACCTTTCCGGAGGGGATGAATTCAAACTCAGGATTTATAGTATGGGACTCGATTACATGCCTGGTGATTTGATTTATGAACAGGAATTTTCCCCGTTGGGATTGAGTTGGGAAAACATTATTCTGGATACTCCGATTAAAGTTACAGGTGAAGACCTCTGGGTTGGTTATTGGATCCTTCAAACAGGAGAAACCCACCCGGCAGGCTGTGGTTGTACTCCTGCTGTTTATAATGGTGACTGGATCAGTACTGGCCCGGGATGGGGACACCTGTCCAACAATCCGGATCTGAATTATAACTGGAATATCGTTGCTACCTTTACTGGCGATCCTTGGCCGTTATGGTTGTCTGCAGCCCCGACATCCGGCACCGTAGATCCTGGTAATTCTGATGATATCACAGTTACATTTGATGCAACAGGCCTTGCTGATGGTACATATGATGCTGAAATTGTTGTATTCAGTAATGACCCCGAAAACTCAAGCATTACTGTTCCTGTTATATTACATGTTGGAATAGCCCCACCTCCAACGCAATATTACCTGGATTTCGAAGATGCTGAAGACTGGGATTTGACATTTGACCCATGGCTTGCTCTTGATGTGGACGGTGGTACAACATATAGCATTAGTGGTCATACTTTCCCGCACCAGGGAGAAGCAATGGCATACATTGCATTTAACCCTGCAACAGTGGATCCTCCTATGACCGAACCGGAAATCCAGCCGCAACAGGGTGATAGGTTTGGAGCTTGCTTAGCAACCGTACCTCCTCCTTTTAATGATGACTGGATGATATCACCACAGGCTACACTGGGATTGAATTCAGAATTTACTTTCTGGGTTAAATCTTACATTCCTGACTATGGCCTGGAAAAATACAATGTTGGCATCTCGACAACAGGTAACAACCCGGAAGACTTCACATTGTTGAATATCGCAGGTTACCTTGAAGCTCCGGCTGATGCATGGGAACAACAGGTATGGGATATCTCAGCCTATGACGAACAAACTGTATATCTCGGTATCCAGTGTGTATCTGAAGATGCATTTATTTTCATGCTTGATGATATTCGTATCAATTTTAACCCGGTTGGTATTAATGAACTGCTCTCAGATGCTGAATTTGTTGTATACCCGAACCCTGCCAGGGATTATGTAATAATTAAAACAAACACCAGCATTAAGCAGATCAAGATCTATAACTATGTAGGCCAGATCGTGGCTGAAGAAATTGTTGGTGATGAAATTTATACGATCAATACTACTGGCTATAATTCCGGTATTTATTTTATTCAGGTTGAAACCAGCGAAGGCTGGTCAACCCGGAAAGTGTTGATTGAATAATAGTTTACAAAATTCTGCAATTTTATAAAGGCGGCTGTCTGACAGTCGCCTTTTTTTATAAAACATGCAACCCTCATTAATATTTTATTGTCTAAAAGTTGTATTAGCTGTGTTGCTATCAATGAAATAACAATTGTTAACTGTTGACTGTCGACTGTCGACTTTGTATTTATTGGAATTTATCTTATAATTACTTTTAAGAATGCAAACAAAGATATATGTTGCAGGAAATTATGTAAAAACCGGTAATATATTAAATGTTTATAATCCTTTTGATCAAAGTATAGTAGCTCAAACATTTTACGGTTCTCATGAAAATCTTGAAGAAGCTGTTTCAAAAGCCATATCAGTACAGGAGGTGCTGAAAGAACTTCCTTCCTGGAAGAAATACAACATCCTTTCTGATATAGCTGCCGGAATAAGCTCAAAAAAGGATCACTTCACTGAAATCCTTTGCAGGGAATCAGGAAAACCATGGAAGTATGCGGCAGGAGAGGTTAACCGTGCCATTCAAACCTTTATTGTTGCCGCTGAAGAATCAAAAAGATTGCCTAAAGAATACATTGATATTGACTGGACTGAAGCTGGCAAGGGAAAAGAAGGTTTTGTGAGATATTTCCCTGTTGGTTTGGTTGCGGGTATTTCCCCGTTTAATTTTCCGCTGAACCTTGCCGTTCATAAAATTGCTCCTGCTATTGCAGCCGGCTGCCCGATCATTCTGAAGCCTTCATCTAACACCCCTCTTTCAACACTGGAGCTTGCAAAGATCATTGGCAAAACAGAATTACCACAGGGAGCTGTTTCTATAATTCCCATGGATCGCATAACAGGCAATTTGCTGGTAACTGATGACAGGTTCAAGCTGTTGACATTCACAGGCTCACCGGAGGTTGGATGGAAGATGAAGAATGATGCCGGCAAGAAGAAAGTAATTCTTGAACTGGGTGGAAATGCAGGGGTAATTGTTTCTGTATCCGCTAACATTGACCATGCCGTACAGAGATGTGTGACAGGAGGATTTGCTTATTCGGGCCAGGTCTGTATCCATACGCAAAGGATCTATGTTGAAGAATCTGTGTTTACCGAATTTACAGGTAAATTTGTTGAAAAAGTTAAAGCTTTAAAATACGGTGATCCCATAGATCCTCAAACAGATATATCTGTGATGATCGATGAGCAAAATGCGATCAGAGTACAGGAATGGATCGGGGAAGCTGTGGAAAATGGAGCTGAATTGATATATGGCGGTAAAAGAAATGGTACGTATATTAAGCCTGCCATACTTACCCGGACAAAACCTGAAATGAAGGTGTGTGCTATGGAGGTCTTCGGACCGGTTGTTACCCTGGAGAAATTTAAATCCTTCCCTGATGTTGTCAGTGCAGTCAATCAGGGAAGATATGGGCTGCAGGCCGGTGTTTTTACCGATAGCATAAATGAGATGAATTATGCCTTTAATCATCTTGATGTCGGAGGCGTGATTATAAACGATGTGCCTACTTTCAGGGTCGATCATATGCCTTATGGTGGTGTTAAAGATTCCGGGTTGGGAAGAGAAGGCGTTAAATATGCGATCCGTGATATGCTGGAAGCACGGATTTTAGTGAAAAATAAATAAAATGCTAAGCAGCTTAATAGATGAAAGGTGCTAAAAAATATTATTTATTGATTTTGATTTTGACAGCATCTTTGATGTTTGTACAGGCTCAGGATATATCAAAAACCGGTATCTCCAGGGCGGGCCGTGCTATTGGTGATGATTGTACTCAGCCGGTCATGATAAATATCCCTGATGATCTGCCTTACATTGAAACCGGCCAAACAACCTGCGGACACGGGAATGTTTACGAGGGAACGTGTATGGGAAATTATGACGGAGGGGAAGACATCATTTACCAATTGAATGTGAATGTTGAAATCACAGTAAGTATAACCATGACCCCTGATGATGCATGGACAGGTATGGGTCTGTTTGATGATTGCCCTGATGTCGGTGCATGTCTTTCCACTATTAACTACAGCAATGTTGGCTATGTGATTGTACCGATGCAAATAACCTATTCGTTAAGCCCTGGCATCTACTTTATGATGATGGATTCATGGCCATCACCGGTATGTTATAATTTTGATTTGAGTATTGATCAGATTGACCCGGTGAATTATTTCCCATATGAAGCAGATTTTGAGGATGGGCTTATTCCGACAGAATTTGCGGTTTCCCCAGGTGAAGATGCTGATGTCAGAATAGATACTGATGCAGCAAGTGCTTCAAGCTATGGCTTATTGTTTGAAGGAAACACATCAGAAAACTGGGGCTCTACTCCAACCAACGTCAGTCAGGCATTTGATCCTTCTAAATCCTCACACTTCGGCACAGTAGATATCGAAGTTGACCCTGATACTATGCAGTCAGGAACCTTGAAAATGAGTTTTGACCTGAGACAGGGATACTCATATGATGTGAATTATTGCTGGTTCAGGGTGATGGTCAACGGATCAATGATCCCTGACGAGAATGGTTATACTTATTATCAACCGGCAACACACAATGATCCTTTTATTAACAAAATATGGGACCTGAGTGCTTACCAGGCACAACCTGGTCTTTTTACTATTACCTTGCAGTCCTCCTGCAAGTATTATGAAAATTATTATCAGCAGGGAGATGTTGTGCATATTGACAATTTTATAATATGGTATGAACTTCCTCCCGGGTCAATTGAGGGATATGTGTTTAATGGAGACGGCCTGACCATTACTGCTGCAACAGTTGGTATTGAAGGCATCGGAGCAGCGATCTCAGGGCCGGATGGTTATTATTTTCTTGACAACATACCCTCTGGTTATCAAAACGTTACAGCCTGGAAACAAGGCTATAATCCTGTTACACATATAATATATATACCTTCAGGTGGCCTGGCTTATCATGATTTTATACTTACGCAGCCAACCATGTTCATCTCGCCTACCTTTCATGACTATACCCTGCATCCGAATGAATATCTTACCACTCAAACAGGCATCTTAAATATGGGTGATGGGCCACTGGATTGGGAAGCAGAAGTTGTATACCCATCAACAGAGCTGAATGTATTGAAAGAAGAACCCCGGACAGAAATACCGGATCCAAATGCTGATTACAGCGTGATGGTAAGGACTATACAACAAGTGAACCCGCTAAGGAATACCTGGGATGTTCAGTTTGCCTTTCCGGTTGCAGTAGGTGGGGGGGAAGCTGGAGTTGAAAGTGATGGTAATTATATTTATTCAACCAAGTGGAACGGAGCATCATTCTATAAGTATGAACTTGATGGGACTTATATTGGTGAATTTCAGATCCCGGGAGTATCCAATGTTCGTGATCTGGCCTATAATGGAACGTATTTCTATGGTGGGGCAATTTCAACTACTCTTTATATAATGAATTTTAATACCCAGACATTAATAGGAACCTTGACTGTACCAGGACCGGTAAGGGCCATTGCATATGATGACGATGTTGATGGTTTTTACGTCAACAACTGGTCAACAGATATTATCCTGTTTGATCGCCAGACAGGAGCCTTTATCAGTAGCTTCCCGGTTGGATCTTATGGTAATTATTTTGGTTTTGCATATGATAATTGGTCCGATGGAGGTCCATACCTGTGGGGATACAGCCAGGATGGTTCAGGCGGTGAACTGGTGCAGATCCAACTGCCTTCCGGTACGGAAACAGGTTTTGTGCTGAATACATTTACTGCTACCGGCGTTGGTATACCGGGAGTGGATATTGCCGGTGGCCTTTTTACGCAACCAGGCATTGTTCCGGATTTGGTTACTATAGGAGGCATGATGCAGAATTCTTATATCTGGGGTATGGAGCTGGCTGAATGTGGGCCACCCAACTGGTTGTCACTGGATTTCTATTCGGGAACAGTACCTCCAGGAGGTGGACTCGTTAACATACCAACCAATTTTAATGCATCAGGAACAAATTCATGCGAAGTGTATACAGCTGATATTGTTTTTACAAGCAATCCTGATGTTGGTACAGTCATTATTCCATGCACCATGACTGTATTGGGTGATCCGTTGTCACCTCCCTGTGACCTTGAAATATCACTGATCAATGAAATAACAGGACAAGTTGAACTGAACTGGACCTGGACATCAAGGGAATTTCAATATTTTCTCGTGAAGAGAGATGGTATTGTTATCGGCTCCACAACGAATATATTTTATACTGATTTTTTACCGGGCTATGGTGAATATTGCTATACCGTTCAGGCTTATTATGATGAAGGTATGACTGTGCCGGCAGGGCCGGAATGCATACTGTGGCCAAACCCAACCATTAATATTGATCCTGATAGCCTTGAAGCATGGATATGGGTAGACAACCAGACTGTAGTCAGTACTACTATATATAATATGGGTATAGGGACATTGTCCTATAGCTTCCCGGCATTTGTTGAAACTGACGATACAAAGGCATATTGCTCAGGAAGCGGTGGTTGTGATGAGTACATTGCCAATGTGACAATCGGTTCAATCAACAACTCGTCAGGATGTACCAATTATGGTGATTACACAAACCTTTCAACTATTGTTCAATCAGGTAACATATATACGGTCAGTATTACAATTGGTAATCCGTATTCGGGTGATATCGCAGGTATCTGGGTGGACTGGGATCAGGATGAAGACTGGACAGATGAAACCATGATCCAGACCAGTGGTAGTCCGGGTGCAGGATTTACAGCACAAATAGAACCACCGGATGATGCACTTACCGGTACAACCAGAATGAGAATTCGCTTGCAATGGGGCGGAACACTGGCACCTTGTGGTACGACACCATATGGAGAAGTGGAAGATTATTCATTGTTTGTTATCGGGGGCTTCATCGTGGATGTACAACCTGCAGAAGGAATAATTCCTGATGGAGGTTCGCAGGATATAATAATTACCTATGATGCTGTGGGATTTCCTCCTGGAGATTTTAATCAGCAATTACTGTGTGAATCCAATGATCCTGGCAACCCGGAAGTATATATCAATAATATCATGCATGTATATGTACCTGCACAGTTTGCAGGTACAGTGACTGATGGTAATACCGGGCTTCCGGTTGCAGGTGCTGCAATTATTGCAGGTGCCTTCCAGACCTTTACTTCGTCAAATGGTGCATACGAATTGTATGTTGATGAAGGAACATATGAAATTGTTTTTGAAAAACTTGGATACCAGACAGTCATTGTTGAAGATACTTTTGCACTGCACGGTGTTGTAACCACTGTTGATGCCCAGATGTTTGAACAGCCGTATCCACCGGCATGGGTAACAGCTACGGTTAACGATGATGATATAGAATGCCTTGTTGAATGGTCATTACCCGCCGGGCCATACGAGATCCTTTATGATGACGGTGAGGCAGAAGAACTGGTTTTATGGGCTTTTGCAGGTAATGAAAATGCCGTAAGATTTACCCCGCCAGGCTATCCTGCAACGGTAACTGGTGGCCGCCTGTTTGTTGGTGACGGCAGCTTTCCGGCTGGTAACTGGTTTGGTAGTGAATTTGCTATCATAGTTTATGATGATGATGGAACAGATGGATTGCCAGGAACAAGACTGGACTCTATAGGCGTTTTAGTGAATAATTTCGGTTGGGTGGAATTCTGGGGAACAAATGCTACCGTTTATGATGGAGATTTTTATTTGTCAATGGTTCAGCTAACCCCTGCACCAAATGCTGCTCCATTGGGTGTGGACTATACTACTCCTACGGTCTACAGGAGCTATTCAAAAATTTCCGGAACCGAATGGATTCTGTCAGTATATCAGGATTTTATGATCCGGGCTTATGTTGAAGGGCCAACCAGTAGCGAAATAGTGGCAGATGGGATAACCATGATGTATCCTTCAAAAATTCCTGCCGGTGCTGATGAAAATATCTTCTTCAGTAAAAATAGAACAAGGCCGGATGGCTTGCCGGGAGTTGTAAAAGGCGGAGATATCAGGCCTGTAACAAAAGGGGTTACAGCCAACCGTGATGTGACAGGCTATAATATAGCACGTATTTCAGATTTCGATCCTGACATAGGGCCGGAATTTGGTATCATGACCATAATAGCCATTAATGTGACCGGTCTTGAATACAATGATATAGCCTATGGCGGATTGGCACAAGGCTGGTATGCATATGCTGTCAGAGCTCAATATACAAACGGTGACATATCCGGATGGACATATTCCAATATTGTAGGACACCTTAAAGAAGTGGCAATAACATTTGAAGTGAGCCTTTCGACAGGTGATATGCCTGAAAATGTGGAGATTACTATGGCCGGTGAGGAATGGCCTTATCAGGTATACTTTTGCATAACCGATACTACAGGTATCCTGACATTTGATCCGGTATGGAAAGGTATATATAGAATTACAGCATTTAAAGTGGGGTATGAATTATACGAAATTCCAAATGAAAACCTTCAGTCGGATATGACATACCAGATTTTACTTAGGGAGAAACGTTATTCTCCTTGTAACTTGTGGGTAGATCCTTTGACATCGTGGGCATATTGGGATTGGCCGCTTGTAACCGCATTGGTCGAAGACTTTGAAGGGATAGCATTTCCCCCTGTGGGCTGGCAGGCTCTGTCTAAGGGTGCAGGATGGTTTCTGACCACTAACGGCAACAGTCCAAACTGGATCATTCCTCCCTGGGATTCACAATATGCATGTTCGAACGATGATGCAGCAGGTTCAACAAACAACGGATGCTGTGATTACCTGGTCACACTACCACTGGATCTTCGCGAAACTGACACTTATTCTTTAATGTTTGATAGTTATTATGACGGTGCATATGGTCAACTGGCATTTGTTGAATACTCGTACGATGCCGGAGCCACCTGGGAAGTATTATACGCAGTTCCACCAATGCCGGGATCATGGGATTTTATTGATCTTGACTTGTCAGCATTTTCCGGAATAGGTGCGCAGCACCCGATCTGGTTTGCCTTCCATGCTGATGATGCAGGTTTGTGGGCATCAGGCTGGGCGTTGGATAATGTGGAAGTATCCAACGGGGCCGCCAATCCAATAGACTTTCATCTCTTCCTCGATGGAGCATTCGTTTCAAGTTCTGATACACTTGTTTATCAATACCGGTGGCTGACTTACGGAGTAACCTATGAAGCCAGCGTGGCGGCACGCTATACCTCAGGCTTGTCAGACAATATCTGCTACACATTCATCTCACAGTACCTGATACCGCCAAGGAACCTTAATGGCCTGACCTTTGATGATGCTGTTGAACTGTGGTGGGAACCGCCTCTGGAACCAATAACATTATATGAAATGTTGAGTGAAGGGCCACGGGTAAAGATGCCGGATACGAATGCAGAATATAGCCCGACAATAAGGACTATAGCAATATCAGGCAACGGTGCCGGCCGTGACCTGTGGGATGTTCATTTTATTTTCCCGGTTGCAGTGGGAAGTGGGGAAGCAGGCCTGGAAACCGATGGTGAATTTATCTATTCAACCAAATGGAACGGCCCCGGCTTTTATAAATATCAGTTGGACGGTACCTATTTGGGAGAATTCCAGATTACCGGAACCACTGAAATACGTGACCTGGCTTATGAACCGGATGAAGGATATATGTACGGAAGTGCAGCAACGACCACAGTTTACATTATGGACTTTATTAACCAGGTACTTATCGGCCAGTTTATTGCTCCTACGGAAGTGCGGGCCATAGCATATGATGAAGATATTAACGGTTTCTGGGCCAACAACTGGGAAACAGACATTACATTGTTTGACAAAAACGGTATTTATATAAAGAGCTTCCCGGTGGGAGCCTTTGGCAGTTATTATGGTTTTGCTTATGACCCCTGGACAGAAGGAGGCCCTTACCTCTGGGGTTTCAGCCAGGATGGCAGTGGTGCAATATTGGTGATGATCGAAATTGCAACAGGAATTGAAATGTTTAATGTCAATGTATTGCCGCTTGTTGGAGGTACTCAGATTGCCGGTGGCCTGTTCACTGAGTGCGGCCTTATATTTGATGATGTGGTTACTATCGGTGGTATGCTCCAGAATGAGTTGATCTTCGGATTGGAACTCGGGCCATGCCAGGGCCAGGGTAACTGGCAGGTACCTGATAACCTCATCGGGTATTATATATACCGTGACTATGAAAATATTGCTTACTTGCCATATGATGGAGAGGATACAACTTATTATCTTGATACCGGCCTTGAACCGTTGACCTACGAATATGATGTAACAGCCCTTTATGACCTGTTACCATACGGGTTCCCGGGCGATACGGGAGAATCCATGATGGAAGGGCCGTTTTTAATCCCTGTTCAGTACGGGCATCCGTTGCCGTTTGAAGAATACTGGACATCAGGTTCATTTGAACTGAACCAATGGATTCATGGCCAAAACTGGCGTGTACACGGACACATGGGTAACCCTAAACCTTCATCGGAATTTACATGGGATCCGATTTTAACAAATTATAAGTCAGCATTGTATAGCTATCCGCTTGATGGGATCAACCTGAATAATCCGTTTATTGACGGATGTATATGGTTCGATTTTGATGTGAAGCTGGATGACAGAAACATGACAGGTACAGAAAAGTTATCAGTTGAAGTAGGTAATGAGGACGGCTGGCACAAGCTGATCGAATACAATAATGCTGACAGTAGCTTCGACTGGACCTCATACCATTTTGATATCACCTCTTGGGCCTTCCAGAATATCTTTCGTATAAGGTTTGTAGCCGGGGGCACCAACTCAAGTAATATCCTGAGCTGGTTTGTAGACAACATCTATGTTTACAGGACATGTTCAGCCCCCCGGAATCTATCTGTGGAACAACAGAACTGTATTGATCTATACCTTGAATGGAACTCACCCATTGTCTGTGGCGGTGGTGGCTACGGAGACATGATCACACCGGATGCTGAGCTGTCAGAAGAAGCTGGAGATGTTAATATACCGGCACCATCAAATGGCAGCCGTACACTTCAGGGATACAATATATACCTGTTTGGTGAATTCCTGGATTTCACGGCAGATACTAATTATTTGTATGTAGTAAGCGAGAATGGCACTTACAGTTTTGAAGTGACTGCAGTGTATGAAGATTGTGAATCAGACACTGCTGCAGGTCCTTTGTCAATAGATGTAGGATGTGTTGGAATCGAAGAACTGCTTGCAGACGGTGACATAGTTGTGTTCCCGAACCCGGCAAAAGAAGTGGTGAACATCGTTTCAACTGATGATATCACCTTCGTGACGATGCTGAACAACATTGGCCAGGTTGTCTGTAACAAGAAAGTTGTTAACGACAATGTGCTAGAGATCAACGTAACAGGATTCGAAGCAGGTATCTATATGATCAAGGTAGAAACTACCGGGAATATCATCACCGGGAAAGTTCTGATAACTCATTAATCCTGAAAATAAACAAGACTTTCTCATTTTCGCGGGTTCTAGGAACAGGCTTATTTCTTAGGCATCAAATGACTGATTAAAGATTTTTTATTTAGAAGTATTATAAATTAAAAAAATATACTGATTTAACTGATTTTTCAATATTTACATGCAACGGTTGAGATAGAATATTTGTCTATAAATTTAAGTATTGTAGTAATGATATGATTGTATTAAAAATCAGTGCGTTAATTAAGAGATTGCTTAGTGAATAAAACTAAAAACCAATCTCCGTATAAGAATAACGAGATTACCTTATTACATTTATTCAACAAATAGTTGTTTATAGAAATATTAATTACTGTTTTGTTTTTTAGCAAATTATGTTATACATTTGGCACATAAATTAATTAGTAACTAAAATCATTTACCATGAAACGTTTAATTACAAAACTATTAATGGTGGTGATAGCTTTTGTTTTATCATCAACATTTCTTTATGCACAAATGAGGCTAACCGGCCCGCCGGCACAAATAACGCCTGGTAATCAAGACTTTTTCAGGGTCTTGTATGACCAGACTGATGCACCGGGTACTGGTTACGCTTCACAGGATTTCGAACCGGCTTGGAACATTTACGATTGTCAGGGAGTCGATGACTTCATTGTTCCTGCTTTGGTAACATGGAACATCCAAACAGTCACTGTATATGGAACAGGGTCTCCAGGTCCTTTCAATGTAGTGAATGTATTATTTTACAATGATGTTGGAGGTGTTCCCAATGCTACTGAATTTGCATCCTACATGGGAATCGCGGCGCTAGATGTTTCTGGCACCCTGACTATTAATCTGCCTTCAGGCGGTATCAACCTGACCGCAGGCCATTATTGGGTCTCGGTGCAGGATGCTGCTCCGTATGGCGTTGCAGGACAATGGTTCTGGACAACAAATACAATCGTTTACAATAGTGAAGCTAATTGGAGGTGTCCGCTTGATGGCTTTGGAAATGGATATACAACCTGGACTGATCTGGGTACCATTTGGGGCACACCGGCC
Source organism: Bacteroidales bacterium (assembly GCA_030606625.1). Taxonomy (GTDB): domain Bacteria; phylum Bacteroidota; class Bacteroidia; order Bacteroidales; family B18-G4; genus JAUWGC01. Next base: position 39,177 of record JAUWGC010000004.1, read on the forward strand.
GATTTTACTTTCACTCTTGAAGGAGAATCATACGTTGAAATAGGCACAGGCACCTCTTATGGTAGCTGGCCTGTTTATTATACGCCGTGGGGTAACTACTGGGAAAATGTAAAAACACAAACGTTATACCTGGCTTCTGAATTTGGAGGGGCACTGGAGTTCACTGAACTGGGATGGAACTTTCAACGTGTGGCTTCATCTAGTTCCAATACATTATATAATGTATCTATCAAGTTCAAGGAAACTTCTGCAACATCACTGACATCAGGCGCCTATTTCGACATGACTGGTGCAACAGAGGTGTTTTCTACTGGATCCTATGTTCCTGCTACATTAACCGGCTGGAATAAACTTGATATTAGCGATTATGTTTACAATGGAACCCAAAATCTTGTGGTTCAGGTTCTATGGGGAGATAATGGATACTATACGTCAAACTATTACAGGACTTATAAAACTAGTGGCAGTGTTACGAGAACATTGTTAGGTTATGCGGATTCACAAACTCCTCCTAACTATGATAACTATTCATCATATTATGACAATATGAGATTCTTTTTCAAACCGGCTACTCCTCCGGGTGATCTTGAAGGTTATGTTTTCAATGGCGCTGGCCTGACTATAGCTGGAGCAACAGTTGGTATAGATGGTGTTGGTTCTACTACAACAGATCCAACCGGATATTATTTCCTTGGTAATATTCCAAATGGAGATCAGGAAGTTACAGCCTGGAAAGCGGGGTATAATCAAATCACAGATATAGTTTTTATTCCTCCGGGCGGCCTGGCTTACCATGATTTTATCCTAACACAGCCAAATATGTTCATTTCACCGACATTCCACAGCTATACACTGAACCCGAACGAATACTTCTCAACACAGACAGGTATTCTGAACACGGGAGACGGCCCGCTGGATTGGGAAGCAGAAATTGTTTATCCGGTAACCGACTATCCAAAATATGAGCCGGGAAATTCCGCCCAGATAATTTATGGCGAGGTCTCAGATCCTTTGGCATTAAACAGGCGGGAAGCTAATGATGAGGTGATTTCCATGGGGAACCGTGATGTTGGAGATGTTATATCTTCATTCGTGGCACCATTAAGCCTTCCTTGGGGTATTGGTCATGATGGTGATAATTTATGGCTCACCGATCCTCTTGCCGCTCCAACAACAATTTATGAAGTAACTACACTTGGTGCATTAACCGGTAATACCATTAGTGCTCCGTTTGGTGGTTCATGGATAGGTGATATGGCAAGTGATGGTACTTTTCTGTATTGCTGTAACGTTGGTGGAGATAACGCTATC
>JAUWGC010000125.1 GCA_030606625.1 Bacteroidales bacterium
ATGGATACCTCGGCACAAGAGGAGCCATGGAAGAAAGCACTCCCGGTAATGTCAATTATCCGGGCACCTATCTGGCAGGATTGTATAACCGGCGTATCTCTAAAGTGGCTGGAAAAGATATTGAAAATGAAGACTTTGTAAATATCACCAACTGGCTGCCGGTCAATTTCAAGATTGGCAATGATCCCTGGATGGATATCAATAACTGGAAGGTTCTCAACATCAGCAGGACGCTGGACATGAAACAAGGTATACTTTACAGGGAAATGGTAGTACAGGACAGCACAGGCAAGCAAACAGCCATTGTTAGTCGCAGGGTCGCCAGCATGCATGATCCCCATATTGTGGCATTGGAATATACGATCAAACCGCTGAACTATTCATCCCATATTTCATTAAAAACTTCATTGTCGGGCCAGCATATCAATGCCGGTGTAGAGCGCTACAAACAATTGGACCAGCAGCATTTGAGCACCAAGGATGCGGGAGCAACATTAAATTCTATGTACCTAAGCATGGAAACCACAGAAAGTAGAATTACCATCTCCACCGCAACAAAGATCCTGACTTTTGCCGATAGTCAGGCCTTCACTCCTGATTACCAGGTTCATTCTGAAGCCGGTTTAAGTGAAATATTTTTTGAACACCATTTGGATCAGGCATCGGCCCTGACTATCCATAAGATATGCTCCATTTACAAGTCAAACGATCCCGGCATAGAGGATCCACAACTTTCAGCTATTAAAGCACTGAATGCTTACAAGTCATTCGATGAAGTTCTGATACCTTCCGTTAATGCCTGGAAAAAGATCTGGGACGAGATCGATATCCGGATAGAAGGAGACCGGCAGGCACAGAAACTTTTACGGTTACATTTGTATCATTTGATGGTAACGACATCACCACATAATATATACATCGATGCCGGCATTCCGGCAAGAGGTTTACATGGTGAAGCTTACCGGGGACATATATTTTGGGATGAATTGTACATCATGCCTTTTTATTACATGCATTTTCCGGAAGCAGCCAGGTCAGTGCTGATGTACCGCTATCGCAGGCTGGATGCAGCAAGAAAATATGCATGGGAACATGGTTATAAAGGGGCTATGTTCCCCTGGCAAAGTGGCAGTGATGGCCGTGAAGAAACCCAGGTGATGCACCTTAACCCTGTATCAGGAAAATGGGGGGCTGATCATAGTTCATTGCAACGCCATGTATCCCTGGCCATTGCATATAACGTCTGGAATTATTACTGGTATACCAATGACCTGGAGTTCATGCAGACATATGGGATGGAAATGATGATAGAGATCAGCAGGTTCTGGGCCAGTAAAACAAAATTCGACAAAAAATCTGGGAGATACAATATTGACGAGGTAATGGGACCGGATGAATTCCATGAAAAGTATGCCAACATGAAAGAGGGAGGGCTCAAAGACAATACCTATACCAATATCATGGTGGCCTGGTTATTGGGAAAAACTCTTGAGATGTGGGAAAAAATTGACAAGCAATCCAGGGATCAGCTTATTGAAAAACTGGATCTTAAAACAGAAGAGCTCAACATTTGGCAGGACATTACAAATAAGATCAATATCATCATAAATAAACAAGGCATTCTTGCCCAGTTTGATGGTTATTTTAAGCTTAAGGAACTCGACTGGCCCGCATACAAAGAGAAATACGGCAATATCTGCCGCATGGACAGGATCCTGAAGGCCGAAGGGAAGTCACCGGATGACTATAAAGTGGCCAAGCAGGCGGACACCCTGATGACTTTTTACAATTTTGACCAGGAAACGATTATCGGTATTTTTTCTTCACTTGGATTGAACTTACCGGAAGATTACCTTGAGAAAAACCTGGCCTATTATCTGCAGCGGACTTCCCATGGATCCACACTCAGCAAGATCGTACATGCCAGGCTGGCCAACATGATCCGGGACAAGGAACTAAGCTGGAAACTTTACCATGATGCACTGACCAGCGATTATCAAGACATTCAGGGAGGCACTACGGGAGAAGGCATTCATGCGGGTGTAATGGCCGGAACCATCCTGGTTGCCATACAGTCATTTGCCGGATTACAGTTAACAAATGAGGGGATTAAGCTCAAACCCAACTTACCACGACACTGGCGAAAGATGGAGTTCAAGATCATGTTCAGGGGGAATGAATATCGGTGTTACGTAACGAAAGAAAGGGTAGAAATTGATTCAAGTGAAAAATGATGGAACCCCTCAACTCTGCTCTACCTAATGAGGGTAATTAATAATAATAAAACATTTAACATATGCTAGGAGACGTCTTATTAATCACCGAAAAGCACCAGAAGGCAGGTGCCATTATCATTGACCACATTCTTAAAAATAAATGGGATAAGTACATGGTTGCCATTTCCGGTGAGTCCGGATCGGGAAAAACCGAGCTGGCGCATGTCATAGCCAAAGGTCTGCGAAAACATGGCATCATGGCAAAACCAATTCATATTGATAATTATTACAGGATTCTTCCTTTAGAAAGAACTGAATGGAGAAAGAATCATGGAATAGAAAATGTGGTAGGGTATGAAGAATATGATTGGGATATGATCTATAAAAATATTGATGATTTTAAGAATGGCCGTGTATCTACCATGCCATGCGTAGATTTGGTGACCGAGCAGATCGATAAGCTAATCACAGACTTCAACGGTATTGATATGCTGATCATCGACGGCCTGTATGCCATCAAAACCGAAGGGATCGACCTGCGTGTATTCATCGAACTCACCTATCATGAAACCAAGAAAGCGCAGGCGGTGCGGGGCAAGGAACCTCAGAATGAATACCGTATGGCGGTTTTGGAACAGGAACACAAAATGGTTAAGGCATTAAAGCCATCAGCTGATATTCTTATTACGAAAGAATATATGGTAGAATAGTGGATCCCCTCCGGGGATCATCTTCTATATCCCGGAGGGATTACACTATTATATATATACGGAACAACCATTTCATCAAAACCGCAGAGCGGTTTCATTATTATTCGAAAAAATTAAATAAATATTTATTGTTATGTTGAATCTCAAACCGTTCTAACATCTCCAGATATTCTGATCGAAAGGATTTCCCCAAATGATGTTCCTTCTGATTTGCAATATAATTATAAATCCTGCTTAAATGGGATTGACTATATGAAAAAGCTCCATAACCTCCCTGCCAGGAAAATTTACCTGCAAACCAATTATTTTTATTGATAAATAATGTTGAACTTCGTTTTATATCCCTGACTGTATCTGAAATGGAAATATTTGGATTCCAACCAATCAATATATGAATATGATCTGGCATACCATTTACAATTAATGATTTTTGCTTTTTATTTGTAATGATTCCGCTGATATATTGATAGAGTTTTGGTTGATATTCATCAGAAATTAGCTTTTCCCTAAATTTAACGGCAAATACAAGATGAATACACAATTGTGTATAATAATTTGGTTTCATAACTTCGAATAATATATATCAATTAATGAATGATCTCCAAAATATTAATCCTGTTTTCGTGTTTTTGTACCCGTTAAATTCAAAAAATATTTTTTTGGATAAGCAATAATGGATCCTCTCTGAGGATCATTAATGCAAGTTGGAAACATTTATATTATAATGGATCCCCTCCGGGGATCATTAGTGCATGTTGGAAACTTTTTAGTATAATGAATCCCCTCCGGGGATTATTTAGTATAGGTTGGAAACATGCATATTTTGAAAGATCTACTTTGGGGATCATCTTCTATATTCCGGAGGAATTATACTATTATGATGGATCTACTCCGGGGATCATCTTCTATATCCCGGAGGGATTATACTATTATGATGGATCTACTCCGGGAATTATCGTTTATATCCCGCAGGGATTATACTATTATGATGGATCTACTCCGGGAATTATCGTTCATATCCCGGAGGGATTATACTATTATGATGGATCCACTCCGGGAATTATCGTTTATATCCCGCAGGGATTATACTATTATAGATATACGGAATAATTATTTCAATAAAACCGCGGAGCGGTTTCATTATTGTTCAGGATTTACCTGGTTGGTCAACATCCTGGACAAACAAAACAAAAATGGCTGCAACAAACATGGATACTCCCCCAAGCACAAGTGCATATATGGCTTCTCCACCCATAATGTTTTTCACAAAAAAACCAAGTAAACTTGCCGCTATGATCTGCGGGATAACGATGAAGAAATTAAATATTCCCATGTAAGTGCCCAGTTTATTGACGGGTAAGGAGCCGATCAATATAGCATATGGCATGGCCAGAATGCTTGCCCAGGCTAATCCAACTCCAAGCATGGAAATAATAAGGTAATCCGGATCTTTAAACAGGTAAACTGATATCAATCCAAGTCCCCCGGCAATCAGGCAGACCATATGTGTGATCTTACGGTTCGTCAACTTTGCCAATACCGGTAAAAGAAATGCCACCGCTGCTGCAAAACCGTTATATACGGCAAACATCACTCCTACCCAATTTGCTCCTTCATTATAAATCACTGATCCAGTATCACTTGTACCATAAATATGACTGGTTACTCCGGCTGTTGAATAAATCCACATAGCAAACAATGCAAACCATGAAAAGAATTGAACAACAGCCAGTTGTGCCATAGTTTTTGGCATTTTAAACAAGTCGTTCAAAACAATTACAAATCCGTTTTTCTTTTTCCCTGCTACGATCAATCGACCTGTTATCAACTGTATAAACCCAAAAATGGCTAAGCCAAGTGTAAGTATGTATAATTCCGGTTTCAGTGAAAAATAATAAACAATAAAAGAAAGGACTCCTCCTCCGATGATCCAGAAAAAGCTTGACCTTAAAAACCTTGACGCAGGTAATATTTCCTCAGATGTATGATCAGGTACTTGATATTTTCTGGTTTTATGCCGGCTTTCTTCAAATGATTTCAGTTCTTCAGGTGAATATTCTTTTGATCTGATGACTGTCCACAAAATTGCCAGAAAGAAGACCAGGCCACCAATGTAAAATGAAAATTTAACAGATGGCGGTATTTGCCCTTCCGGAGCCGTGTTGGCAATGTTCAACCAATTGGACATGATGTAAGGCAATGCTGAAGCAATGACCGCTCCTGTTCCTATAAAAAAACTTTGCATGGCAAATCCTCTGGTTCTTTGATCAGAAGAAAGCATATCACCTACAAAAGCACGGAAGGGTTCCATGGAAATATTAATTGATGCATCCATGATCCATAACATACCGGCTGCAACCCATAAGACAGGTGAATTTGGCATGATCAGCAAGGCTATTGATGCCAGTATGGCTCCAAATAGAAAATATGGACGGCGCCGACCCAGTCTGCCCCAGGTGTTATCACTCATATAACCGATAATAGGCTGAACAATTAAACCTGTCACCGGCGCAGCTATCCATAAGATAGGAATATTGTCCACGCTGGCACCTAAAGTCTCAAAGATCCTGCTCACATTGGCATTCTGCAAAGCAAAGCCAAACTGGATCCCAAGGAAACCAAAGCTCATATTCCAAATTTGCCAAAAACTTAATCTTGGTTTTTTACTCATTGGTTGGATATAATTGATGAATAAAAAAATACAAATGAAGTGCTAAAGATAAAATTTACTTCTGAGGTATCAAAATGAAATTGCCTGGAGATAATAAATCAAATAGGTTGGAGGTGGGAAGATTGTGTTAGAGATCATTTAATAAACTTAAAGCTGTTTTCTCCCTTAAGTTCATCATCTTCCAGTGATTCATAAAGACTTTTGTATTTCCTGTATATTTCTTTTGGTTGTTTTTTACCGTTGATAAGCATTTGTTTACTGTTAATCTCAACGACATATTCACCACCCCTTTCAACTAATCCGTCTTTTTCCAATTCTTTTTGTATGATTCGAACAGTTTTATGATCGTGTAAAAAATAATAATGTTCCCTTAATGGCATAAAATAATCATGACTTGGTATATGATAGTCTTTCTGATGCTTCAGGAAATCTTTATATGAATTATCCCATTTGTATCTATATATTTCTCTTTCCCGTAACTTATCTTCCCATTCATCATTTTCAAATTCTGGTAGTATGAAGATTTTAGACATGTCATCAGGTTCAAAATCAAATTCAAAATCAAAGTCCCAATCATCAAAATGTCTGAATTTGAAATCAGAAAAATAATCATTCAGGGAATCCAGACCATATTCAAGGTCTTCATAAAGATCTTCTAACAACTCTTCACTATGTTCAAGGTTTCCTTCTCTGTCAAAATAGTAATACTTCCAGGGAAATGAGTCTTTTTTGAACATGAAAAAATTCAAAGGCAGATCATATTTGTGACCCCCGGATATTATTAAGCTGTCACCTAAATATATCTTCCGG
>JAUWGC010000160.1 GCA_030606625.1 Bacteroidales bacterium
TTTTAGCATTCTGGTAACATCAGATAACGGTAACTCCGGATTCAGCCATTTATTTTCATCTTTTTGTTTCAATATTACAGGTAAGCGGTGATGGGGAATTTTTTGCACTAATTTATTGGCTACTGTTGTAATAATGGCAAAGGAATTTATTATTTCACCGGTATCTTTATTCATCCATATGTCCCATATTCCTGCAAATGAAAAAGGCCGAACATTATCTCTCAGATATACTACAAAAGGTTTGCTCAGCCTTTCTTTTGTCGTCCCTTCAATAAAACAATCTGCAATGACAAGGCATCTTTGCGAACGGATAGGTTTTCTGAAAGCAGGTTTTGTAATGATCCCCCTGGAACCCTTATAGTCGGGATCATTTTCCTTATTGAAATCCCCTTCTGTTCTGGCATTGAAAAAATACATTGATCTTTTAGCCCAGAAGGGTGTCAGGCCGAACCGCAACAACTGAAGTTCCTTCGGTTTATCATTTGTAATTACAGGCGCATATTGTCCGGGTGAAATATTGTAACACGGTTGATACTCAACTTCTTCAGGGGTATTAACATTGAAGCGTTTTTCAATCGTTTCTATCTTTTGTACAAGTACGTATCTGCCACACATTGATTTATTTGATCGGGAAGACTATTATCGTTTCCCATTTTGCAGTATCCGGTTCTGTTGTTGGACATGTTATATAAATTTCCCAGGGTGCACCAGCAATCTCCAGTTTGTTCAACTTTATGTATTTCTCCATTGTTTCATAGATTGTGTATGTATCACAATACGCGCCGTGATGAATAACTTTCACTACTTTTCCCCCGGGTGTAGTTTTTGATTTGATTATTCCTTTTCCTGTTAATTCTTTGTCAACAGGTATACCTGCTTCCATTACGGTATTTCCATCCGGATCCCATTCATAATAAATTGCGTATGGTGGACCGGTCACATTCGCTTTCCTCATACTGCAATATTTCATCAATTCTCCATAGAATTTCTCCAGATTCTCTCCAATCTTTGAAGATTCAATAATATCCTTTATGGCGATGGCAGGTTGGGTTTCAATCTCGGCAATTTCGAAATCAGGATAATCCGGCATGCTTTCACATCTCTCCTTCAGGTTTGTTAATCCTTTTTCAAAATCAGGTCCAATCCATTTATCCATCATTAATCCATAATACCTGGCAATCGGGTTGTATCCAAGATCTCCCTCATCCGTCCAGGTTACAATATATCCATCACCTTCGGGTTCAATAAAAAGATTCCCTTTTGAAGTGTATTTACCATCTTCAAATGACAGATCATAAGAAAATTGTTCGTACGGTACCAATTTTGTAACCACCAATTCTCCGTTTCCCAATATTTCTCCGCTCCAGCGTTGAATGGCCGAGTCTTCACAAATACCGATCGTTTCATAAACTACGGTGGAATCCATATCTGTATTCCATACCGTCCATTCTTCCCATTTATCTAAGTCGCATATGAAGTCAAAAATGATTTCCTTATCAGCATTAATTGTAATGCTTCTTTCAACTTGATATGATTTGGGAAGCAAGAAAGCTATAATTACCAAAATGGCAATAATAACAATAATCCAGATAATAATTTTTCTTAATGTTTTCATAAGCATAATTTTAAGAATTTTAACAAATATAATAAAATATGATACAAAAGTCCAATGAAAAACAAAAACGAATGAATGGAGGCAGTTATTTTAGCAGCTCAATATTGAATACGATCTCTTTCAGTAAAGGATTAATATTTCTTGATCCTTCGTAAATGAAGATAATGATATAATTCTCATAATTATGGCAGGAAATTTTATCTCCTGTCCTGTCGTCAACCATTTGAAATAAGCCTTTCTTTGAATAAAAACTACTGAACCTGTTATCCTTTGATAACGTACTTTTAGCAATGCCGAATTGCTGAACAGATTTGAGTTTACCGGGATAATGCAAAATAATGATGGTATATCCGGGATATATTCCTGCAACTCCGTCATCAAACTTGAAAATGTTTTCAAGATGAAAATAATAAATGTTTCTGAAAGCAATGTTTCCCCTGAAAAATATAATCTCCGGGAAAGCAGCGTTTTGTACTGGTAATAGTTGAATGATCAGCGGTTTTCCTCCGGTCACTTTGATCTTTGATGATATATTTTCAGATATTTGCTTTAAAACAAATTCTTCCTCACCTTCCGGAAATGTTCCCGATAGCCTGACCACGTACTTTCCTTTAATAAAAAAAGCATTGCTTTTGACTATCTGGCCCTCATCCCCAAGGTTATCAGGTTTATTATCAACAATGTCCTGAAGTGAATAAATACCATAAGAAGCATGAGAATCAACCATTTCATAAATTTCAACCTGTAACTTCTGTCCGCTGGTATTCTTGTATTCAGCAACGATCGCCTGAACAAATCCGTATTCTAAAAATACATCAGCTCCACCATTCAGAAGGTCATACAAGTCGTCGCCTTTATATATTTCAGGATCATCTGTGAGTCGATAATCATTTAACACTTCCTCCGAAGGAAGATATTGATTGATTTTTTTGTCTTGCGCATACCCTTGATGGATAAATAGGATAGCAGTAAAAACAAATAAGAAAATTCTATTATTCATAGGATTAGTTTAAAATTCTATATTCTATACCTTATGCCTTATGCCCTTTGAAAATTAATCAGATTCAGTATTAATTTCTTTTATTTTTAATTTGTGATAGTCTATTTCTCCCAAACCTAATTCGTATGCTTTGTTAATAGAAACAATATCTTCAGGTAATAAGTTCACATAAGTACAACATAATGCATCTATCGCAACAATGTCGGTTCCCGCAACGACTTTATCCGGTTTTTTCATCTCACCAGGGCCTCCAGGGCCGTTAGATATAATAAATTCTGTTGCATCGACAACGATAAGGTCCGGTTTTCTGTACAGGTTGATATCTGCAATACACTGTCCAAGGTAATCAGGATCATTTCTAACGTCAGAACCAAGATGCATTGACACATTTGTTTTTCTGGTACAAATACCCATCATATTCTTAATAGCACCTGTGTAAAAGGTTAATGCATGGTGTTTCGCAATAGGTATATTTATAAAAACATCACAGTTGGAAATAGCTTTGACAACTTCCGCTTCTTTCAATGCCCTGGCTCCGGGAATATCAGTGATAATTTCAAATTCATCATTAAGCTTTGCAGGAGCAGTATTTGATTCAACATGTTTTACATTGTTGATGATATCACTTAATTCTTCATATCCCGGACTCCGCTTCCAATAATCATCACTGACTTTTTGAAGACAAGTAATTTCTTTAGCACCGGCATCAGCACATAACTTAATGATAGCAAGAGGAATATCGGGATTAACATATGCTCCTTTCTGATCAAACGCTGAATTGATCAGCAAGCCAACTGTTTGACCAGGGGAAACAAAATTTGATATTCCTCCCAGTTGTTCAATAGATTTGATGGTGCTGTTAAAATAATTTTGCCCGTTTGCAATTATTATATCAGAGCTTGTGGGTGTATTCATTCCGTGAATTAACCGCGGAAGCATCCATGTCCCCAAAAAGCCTACTGCCCCCGCGACAGCAGTTCTTTTAATAAATACCCTGCGATTAATCTTTTTACTCATTTGGATTTGAGTTATTGATATTTTTTCAAATATAAAGAAATAATTGGAGTTTTAACTAAAAAAGCGGTTTTGGTTATCCATACCAATACTGGCAATGGGTTGCGGGTTACAGGTTGCGCGTTCTTGCCTCTTGCCACTTGTATCCAG
>JAUWGC010000183.1 GCA_030606625.1 Bacteroidales bacterium
TTCTCAGGTGTTCTTCAGAAAGGAACCTGTAACATGGCAAAGGTTAACATCATTGGTAATAAAAACATGTCAAATATCATACAGAAGTAATATTACGGCCAAACACCCCGATCTTATTTAAATTGCATTCCCGGGCACTTAGTGCCCGGGTTTTTTTATGTGTTGATCATATATAGCAGTTTAGGTAAAAACACAATTCCTCCGATTATTGCTGCAATGATTGCTGAGATAAGAACGGCACCTGCAGAAATATCCTTCACCATGCCGGCAGCTTCATAGAAATGAGTGTTAGTTATCATCTTGTGCTAAAGATAATTTTTTCTTTTTCCAGGCAATCAGAAATAAGCCTGTCGCGATTAATCCAACGTTAAATATACCAATAGAAAAAATTCCTATTGAGAATATTCCTATGGAAAAGATTCCTACAGAAAAGATTCCTGCAGAAAAGATACCTGCGGAAAATTCACCTGCTGAGAAGAAATTGCAGGAAAAATCACCTGCACTGAACATGTTGTCATAGACCAGGGTTAGTATAATACCCGTGATCATTAAAACAATTGCGAGAATTAAGATCCAATACTTTTTCATTTTTATAAAGTTTTAAATTAAACATATGACAAACATAAGAATGAAAGTAGCTGGAAGTCAAATTTATGTGATGAATGACAAGCCTTTGTGACGAATAAAAAAAATTGTTGACGAATAACATAAAGATGGGATGAGTGACAGGAAATTTATTGTGGTGGGTAGTGAATTTATTTAAGATTGTGTAAAATATTCATTAAAAGGTTTGATGAATGCCCTGGATACAGGAATCAATTCGTCAAAATTATTTAAGTATAATTGTAATCCTTGTGAGTTACCTTTAACCTTTTGAATGATCAGCATGTTTACAATGTATGACCTATGTGTCTTAAACAATGGTGGAAAATGATGATGAAGCAACTCTGCAGTTTGTTTTAGGGTATTCCTGATCAGTTTTCTTTTAATAGTTTCATTATCAAGGAAATAAATATCAATATAATTACCTTCTGATCGAATGAATAACAGGTCATTAAGCGTTGTTTGAATGGTTTCTTTATCATTTACGGATGATATCTGTATAACGGAATCAGGTTTTGTATTAACGGGACTTTTATTGCCAATGGCCATATTGAGTTTATCAGCAACCGCCAGGTTTTTGTGCAACAGATGGTTATAATTCAATAGAATAAGGATCGTTATTGGAATTATTCCTATTGCCAGAGTATATAGTTGAAATGTCAGTATCCTGGAAAAGTCGAGTAATAAAGGGCCAAAGATGATCATGGTATAAAAGAAATTGGCCAGCCCTATTGTGAATAAGATCCACAAGAGCCAAAATATTTGATGTAATATTTTCCAATGTTTATCAGAAAATATTTTTGGCAAAAGCAAAGGAAGAGCTATTAGGTCAATAATTAAAACGACAAAGGTTACAGCTCCATAACCACTTAGAATAAAATATTTGTAATTTGTTTCAATCTGGTATGACCCGAATGGTTGAAAGAAACACAGAAATAAACCAACGAATAGGCTGATAAGGAAAGTGATCAAAAAATTCCTTTTTACATTTAGATCAAACGGATATGGGGATGTTAGATTCATTAAACTGCTAAAATTTTATAGCTATTCAAAAGCAAAGATAAAATTACTCATAATTATTCAGGATTTACGAATAACGATATCAGATTGAAGATAAATATATATTTTTGTACAAAATAGCGGATGGAGCTCAGATGGTAGAGCATCAGCTTCCCAAGCTGAGGGTCGCGGGTTCGAATCCCGTTATCCGCTCTTCTTTTTTTTATAACTGTTCATGCGTAATGTTTTTACAATAGGGGAGGCAGTTTATGATATAATCTTTAAAGACGGCCAACCCAAAGCTGCCAGGCCCGGAGGTGCTATGCTCAACACAGCAGTAACCCTTGGAAGGTTAAATGTTTCCGTACATTTTATCGGTGAATATGCCAATGATGCTACAGGTAAGTTGATTGACAGCTTCCTTGAAACAAATCGTGTGAAAAAGGATTATATATACAAGTACAATGATGGGAAAACACCTGTTGCCCTTGCCTTTTTAGATGAAAATAACGATGCAAATTATACTTTCTACAAGATCTATCCATCTGAAAGATTACAAATTGATTTTCCACCGGTAAAAGATGATGATATAGTGATCTTTGGTTCATTTTATTCACTGACACCGGAAGTAAGGAAGCCAGTGATTGATTTTATTTCGAAAGCAAAGAGCAATAATGCCCTGATTATTTATGATCCTAATATAAGGATGCCTCATAAGAATGAAATTGATATTTATTTGGCCGCCATCGAAGAAAATATTCATTATGCTGATCTTATGAGGGCTTCGGATGAAGATTTCCGGGTAATATTTAATATTAGTGACCCTAAAAACGCATATGAAATAACCAGGAGGAATAACTGTATGAACCTGGTCTATACAATGAACAAGGATGGCGTTCTGGCGATCTCAGGTGATTTTAGAAAATATTATCCGGTTTCACAGGTTGAAACAACAAGCACTGTCGGTGCTGGCGACAGTTTTAATGCAGGCCTGATTTATGCAATATTGCAAAGAGGTATTACACGGGCGGAGTTGCTAACAATGAATGAAAATGATTGGGATGTGCTGATTGGGATGGGTACTGAATTCGGGACTGCTGTTTGCCAAAGCTTTGATAATTATATTTCCTGGGAAATGGCAGAAGACATGAGACATAGGGTATGATGTATGGGGCTTATGGTTGAATGGTTGCCGTTTTGCCGTTTGCCGTTTGCCGTTAGCTACCTGTACTTGCCTGAAATAAGTTGACATTTTTGTATACCAAAAATAG
>JAUWGC010000078.1 GCA_030606625.1 Bacteroidales bacterium
AGGATTATTTATGTAGACATCCTGGCAATCAGTGGAATCTTTTACTCTGACAGCGTAAGTTCCTGACGGTAATCCTGTAAAAACACCCTGATTAGTAAAATAAGTAAAGCCATTATCAATTGAATAAAACAGCATATCGCCTAATCCCGAAGTAGCTGTTACGATAATATTTCCATCCTGTTGACCGCAGTGTTCATGCGAAAAAACTACATCTTCTATCAGTACTTCTCCTGCATCATAAATGGAATAAGGGCCAAACTCCGTTATACAATTATTACTATCGGTCACTTGCAGAGTATAATTTCCAACAGGTAAATGAAATATGTCTATGGTATTTGCAATGGGATTGCCAAGGTCATCGATCCATTGATATTGAAAAGGGGGATTTCCTGAAACAGTTAGCCCGCGGATTGCTCCAATGCTACCGCCACAGGTTGTGGGGCTTATCAGTAGATTACTTGTATCGGCTATGGCAGGTGCATAGAATGCAATATGAACAGAATCTATTTCAAAGCATCCTGCATCGTTTTCCACCCTGACCCAGTACCATCCTGAATCGGACACGGTTATCTCGCTACTGCCAAATTGCCCGGTGCTCCAGGAATAGAAGTGCGGGCCGCATTCGGCATCCAGCATAACTTCCTGACCATAGCAAATTATGGTATCCGGGCCAAGGTTCGGCTCAGGTGCATACTCCACTTCTACTTCCCTGCTGGTATGCTCGAATCTGCCTGAAGGATACCAAACATCAACCTCCACTTCATAAGTACCCCCGTCGGAAAAAATATGAGTCGGGTTCAAAATATATGAAACGTTGTTGGTACCCGAATTGAAATCGTTGAAATACCAACTGATGGAGTCCGGGACAGGATTGAAATTAGATTTGAACTGAAAAGGTTCACCCTCGCAAGTGCCATCAAATTCGAAACGATAAAGGTAGTCCATAAGGATGTTAGGCATAGAAAAACTCGTTTCCCCAGGGTACATATTTATGGCATGTGTTTCACACTGACAATTTGTTCCTGATTCCCAGGGCTTATGTATAACTCCGATGAAATATTCAGGGAATCCAGAGCTTGCATATGAACAGTATATTTTACCATCTGTGGCCAATTGTAATCCCCAACCTATATCAGTACCAACATCAACAGAAGTTGTTATAAATTGCCACGAAGTATTAACATATTCCATCTTATATTGCTTGATTACAATTGGATTAGGCCGATATGAAATATAGGCAAATTTCGAATCAGGTGAGAATTCCAAACCCAACGGAATAAGCCCGTTTTGCAATTCATATAAAAGCTCTATTTCACCAGTCCCAGGGTTAAAAGAACAAATTTCTGTTGTCTTAGGTCCCTGATAATGGGCAAAAAGATATTTCTTATCATAAGAAATCTTCATATATCCTCTATCTGAATCTTGTCCTATACGATCCGGGGCAGGAAATAATAATGGGGTCTCATTTATTCCGTCAGGAGTAATAAGAAACACAGCATAATTGTCATCAAGAAATTTACGGGTAATTATCCAGACATCTCTTTTGTTTTTATGCAGTGTTGATGTAAGATGATCAGCAGCATCCCATGCATATTGCAACAATATATCCTTTTCAATAACAGCACCTAAACCATTATTTTTGCTTATATCAATAATATTGTAATAAAGACCCCATCCATCTCCAAGATTTGGGGTCTTAAACACAAAAAATAAGGAATCGGATTCCGGCCACGGAACGATTAGGTTACTTTGCCAACCACCAGCCGAACCCTCAAAATCGTAGCCATTCTCCATTAGTGTATGTTGAGATGTATAAATAGTATCCAAGGATGAGTAAAACAATAAATTGCCAATCGAATCACACATTGTACCCACCCCGCCAAATGATAGATACGTGCGTCCGTCATATTTCACTTCAGGAATTCCAGAATTAAAATCTAAGCCACAATGATAAGCAAAATACCAACCATCCGCTTCTCTCTGACTATAAAGGTGTTTTGATATCGCCAAAAAGAATATTAAACTAATAACAAGTACAAAAGTATTTATTAATAAACCTCTCATAATTCAATCTTGCTCCTTGCCAACATCACATATCTCCCCATATTCTTTATATTTGTCTATATACATATAACACTAATAATCAACAGCATGAAATTACTAATAATTTAGAGAAATGTCAAGTATAGCACGTCTATAAATTAAGCTGTACCATACAGCAAATCCCGCTGGCGCGTGCTAACAGGTTTAAGACGCAAGAAACAAGACAAAAGACAAAAGACAAAAAACAAAAGGTTAAAAATATTTTATTATAATTGCTTAAATGTAATTTACATTTTGTAAATTGCATTTTGTTAATTAAAAACACTGATCCATATGAGAACAAATCCATTTCCAACAACTGCATACATTGGCCCTGAGTATTTTTGCGACAGGAAAGAAGAATCCGAGGTACTGAAATCAAACATACTCAATGGACTTTCTACTACAGTTATAGCAATTCGCCGAATGGGAAAAACCGGATTGATCCATCATGTGTTTGCTTCTTTACCGAAAAGCCACCTTATTGTGTATCTGGATATATTGGCTACCAATGATAAAAAGGAGTTTTTAAATAACCTTTCTTCTGCAATAATCAATTCTGTACCGGAAGAAACAACATTAGGTAAGAAAATTTGGAAATTCATCCGTTCTTTGAGACCGACAATTAGTTTCGAACCATTAACCGGTAATCTTCAGGTAACCATTGAAGGAACTTCGACTGAAACAGACAGCAGTATACATTCAATACTTTCATTTCTTGAAAGGTTGAAAAAAAAAAAGTAGTGATTGCAATTGATGAATTTCAGCAGATATTGCAATATCCTGAAACAAACATGGATTCATGGTTACGGACCATCATGCAGAATTTAACCAATGTAGTTTTTGTGTTTTCAGGTAGTCAGCGACATCTAATGTCACAATTGTTTGCTGATCCCAAAAGACCCTTTTACCGGAGTACGCAAATTCTTCATTTTGATAGAATCCCGCGGAACCTATATAAGGAATTTATTTATCATCATTTTTCAGATAATAAAAAGAGGATAGATCCGGAAGTGATTAACAAAATCCTGGATTGGACTAAAGTTCATACTTATTATGTTCAACTGATATGTAACCGCTTATTTGCAAATTCAGACAAGGTTGTTAAATTAACACAGTTCCAACAGGAAACCGGGAAATTGTTAAAAGAGCAGGAAATTGTCTTTTTTCAGTATCGTGATTTACTTACCAAACCTCAGTGGAATTTATTAAAAGCTATAGGACTTGAAGAAATTACAGATGCCCCTACCTCAATGGAATTCATTAAAAAGCATAATCTTGGGAATCCCGCTACTGTATTGCGATCTTTAAAAGCATTGGAGGAAAAAGAAATGATATATCACCAGCTGACAGAAAACGGTAAAAAGAATTATCAAATCTATGATGTTCTTTTAAAAAGGTGGATTGAAAGCAAGTATAAGATTTAGACGCAATACTAACGAGGATCGAAGAAGCTGACTGACAACGCGTTACAATAGCACGCCAGATGCGAATCACCTTACCAACACCAAAGTTCCGGACTTGATTTTGCTTTCTTGTATGGCTGGAATTGACAGCTATGGGTCTGGGGATGGGTCTGAAAATCAGGAATACTTATTTTTCCTGCTCCTCATCAATTACATGCAACAATACCTCCACAGCTTTTTCCAATTGCTCATCCCTGCCCCGAACAACAATAGCCGGATCCTGAGATACTTTGTAATCAGGTTCCAGTTGCTGGTTTTCAAGGTAATTTCCATTCATATCCTTCATTCCAACCTGCGGTATGCCGAAAGACAAGGATTTATCCTGTAAGTTTTCCCACCATACAGCCGTCATAGTCCCTGGAACAGGCATACCAACCAGTTTGCCAATACCAAGGGTCTTATATGCATAAGGGAATCCATTTGCATCTGAATAATTACTCTCACTGATCAGGACGACCGAGGGCTTTACCCATTTGTTCATAGGATCCCAGCCATAACATCGTCCTCTGGGGTAAAAGTCAGCATATTTTTTGCCACTCAGTATAGTCACAAGATCATCATGCAACCATCCGCCACCATTAAAGCGAGTGTCCACGATCAATGCTTCCTTATCATGATTTCGTCCCAGTGCTTCTGAATAAAATTCCCTGAAGCTCCTGCTACTCATGCTTCTTACATGAATATACCCTATACGGCCATCAGACAGGCGTTCGGTTTCTTTCTTCATTTTCTCCACCCATCTTTTGTACAGCAATTCGTTTTCCTCTCCCATGCTGACGGGCTTCACTGTTTCTTCCCACCTTTCCTTTGTCTCCGGATCATATACTGACAACAAAGTAGGCTTATCCTTTTTATGATTCAGCAAGGGGAAATAATCCATTCCTCCGGTGATTTCAATATTGTCAATTTTCTCAATAATATGGCCCGGTTTAATTTTTGATCCTGCTTTATCAAGCGGCCCTTTATTGATGACTTCAGCTACCTTTAGCCCATTTCCATCATATGAATAGTCGAAGAATACGCCCAGGCCGGATGTTTTGTCCCTGCTTTCTTCACTATGCCGATAACTACATCCGGTATGTGAAGCATTCAACTCACCAAGCATCTCACTGAGCATTTCAGCATAATCGTAATTATTATTTATATATGGTAAAAACCTCGCATATTCTTTTTTATAAAAATCCCAATCAGTACCATGCAGGCCCGGATCATAAAATTTTTTCAGCACCTGCCGCCAAACATGTTCGAACATATATACTTTTTCAACCGGCTTGTTGAGGTTAAACTCAGCACAATAAGAGATGTCTTTCTTTTTATTGTCTTTAGTATCAATCTTCATGATCTCACCTCCTGAGAAGATAAATAAGGTTTTACCTTCCTTATCCATTTTCATATTGCCACCTTTACCATTCAGTTTAAGGACAAGTTTGGTTTCTTTTTTTACGAGGTCGTTCATCCATAGATCATATCCTTTCTCAAATTTGCTCAAATAATACAGTTTTTTTCCATCCGGCGTGAGGACGGCATCGGCCAGTGCTGACGAATGAATGGTCAGTTTCTTTTTCCGGTCTTCAATTCCATCCGTATCGATCACTATCGGTTCGATTTTTTCTTCTTCCTTTTCTTTTTTCTTTTTTTCTTTATCTTTTTCCGATCCATTTTTTTCTTTCTTTTCTTTTTCTTCCAATAGTTCTATCTCTTCCTCCGTCAGATTGAACCGGTCGAATGCTTCCTGTGTAAAGAACATGCCATAAACATCATCATGTGAACCCCAGCTTCCATGGCTGCGGTAGCCGTTCCTGTCAGTGAACCAAATCATCATCTTTCCTTTCATCATCCATTTGGGATGTGCATCCTGGTATCCACTAAGGGTCAGGTTCTCCAATTCCTGATTACCATCAGAACTAACCAGCGCTACATCCCTGATAAAGGCTGTATGGGGTTTAAAACTAACCAAAAACCATTTCCCGTCGGGAGACCACTGATACCACTGATCTCCATCGCTGTATGAATAGTTGTATTTTCCATCGAGGATGGTCCGGATCTGTTTGGTTTCCAGGTTGATCACTTTAAGTATTTCTCTTTCCTCCAGGTAAGCTACTTCATTTCCATCGGGCGAATAAGCCGGCTGAAATGTTTCCTCTTCTGTTTCAAGCACAGGTTCCTCTTCTAAAATTGTAGCCTGTGAAAAATTAGGTTCTTCCTCTCTCACTATACTGGTTTGATAAAGATTCCAACTCCCGTTTCTTTCAGATGCATAAAGAAGTTTTTTACCGTCCGGGCTGAAGCTGACCGATCGTTCCTGTTCAGGAGTATTGGTTATTCTTTTGGTGGTTTTGAAATCTGTTGAAGTTACAAATACCTCCCCTCGTATGATCAGGGCAATTTGTTTTCCATCAGGAGAGACAGCCATTTCGGTAGCTCCGCCGGTAAGTTTCATAAATTCTTCCTGATTTTCCTTTTCATTTACAAATATCCGGATGTCAACCTTTTGCGGTTCTTCACCTATAGCCTGTGTATAAATTTCTCCATTATATCCAAAGCACAGTGTTCCATTATTGGCAATGGATAAAAATCTCAACGGGTTATTTTCAAAAAAAGTGATCCGGGTAGGGTTTTGAGCTCCCGGGACAGGTAATTTCCAGATATTAAAACTACCGGAGCCTTCGCTTAAGTAATATATTTCATCATCGTCAGGACTGAAAACCGGGTTGCGGTCCTCTCCTTCAAATACCGTCAGTTTTGTATGCTGTCCTTTCTCCTGGTCATATAACCAAATATCACGTGTTACAGAAGATACGTGGTGTTTTCTCCAGGAGCTTTCATAACCTTTGCGATCCTGGTATATAATGTATTTTTGGTTCTTGTCCATAACAGCTTTCTCGGCAGGAGTCGACAGGATTTGTATTATCCTTCCACCTTCAACAGGAACTTTATATAACTCCGATAATACGCCTGAAGGGAACTGTACATTATCAGGATCATCCTGTATCGATGCAGAGAACAGAACGAATTTGCCATCCGGTGAAAAACTGCATGGCAATTCCCTTGCCGAATGTGTAGTGAGTCTTCTCGCTTTACCTCCCTCAGCCGGGATCAGGTAAATATCAAAATTACCATGCCTGTCGGAGGCAAAAACAATAAATTTCCCATCCGGTGACCATATGGGCATAAAATCAAAGGCTTCATGAATTGTTATCAATTTAGCTTCTCCACCGTTAGCAGGTACGGTATAAAGATCACCTTTATATGAAAATGCTATTGTCTTGCCATCGGGTGAAATGGCAGGATAACGCATCCAAAGAGGAGCTTCCTGACTTATCAGTTGAAAAGCTGACAACCAAACTCCTATAAATATTATTAGTATTTTTTTCATGAAATGAATTGTTTAGTGTTTTACTTTCATTTATTTATGTATGAGTTTCAAGTTCAAGGTTAGGAATACAAAATTAATAATATAATCAGCGGTTGTATATATTATAATAAACTGATTAGTTACGATCAATTAATTGTGCATAGGATATGTTAAGGTCTAAATCTGTATATTTGATAAATAATCAGGTATAAGAAGTAATAAATGGTACGAAGTATAATAGATTTTTAACCTTGAACTTTTTAATGGATTACAGGCAAATAGAAGTAATGTCTCCCGTCGGTTCATATGAATCGTTGATGGCTGCTATCCAGGGAGGGGCCGATTCGGTTTACTTTGGTATTGAAAACCTTAACATGCGTGCCAAATCAAGTAAGAATTTTACACTGGACGACCTTGTCAGGATTTCATCCATTTGTAAAGAAAACGGTATACGCTCATACATCACCTTAAACACAGTCATTTACGACAATGAGTTGTCACTCATGTGCTCCATTGTTGATGCTGCAAAGGATAATGGCATCACAGCCATTATTGCTTCCGACCAGGCAGTGATCCAATATGCCAATTCAGTTGATATGGAAGTGCATATGTCAACACAGACAAACATTTCCAATATTGAAGCAGTAAAATTCTATGCCCGGTTTGCTGATGTAATGGTGACCGCCAGGGAATTGAGCCTCGATCAGGTTAATGATATCATCAGGGCAATCGAGGAGCAACAGATCAAGGGCCCTTCCGGCAAGCTTGTTCAAATCGAAATCTTTGCACACGGAGCCTTATGCATGGCAATCTCCGGTAAGTGTTACCTCAGCCTGGACAACCTGAATTTTTCAGCAAACAGGGGTGAGTGCCTACAGGTTTGCAGGCGGCCATATAAGGTTACTGATAAAGACGGAGGTATTGAGCTGTCTATTGACAACGAATACATCATGTCACCCAAAGACCTGAAAACCATAGATTTCCTGGACAAGATCATTAAAGCAGGAATCAAAGTGCTGAAGATAGAAGGCAGAGGGAGGCCTCCGGAGTATGTCAAAGTTGTTACTCAATGTTATAAGGAAGCTGTGAAGGCCTGTTTTGAAGGTAATTTTACACCTGAAAATGTAGACCGATGGAATAAAAAGCTGGAGACAGTTTACAACCGCGGATTCTGGGACGGGTATTATCTTGGAAGGGAAATGGGTGAATGGACTGAAAAATATGGTTCTCAGGCTTCAAAAAAGAAAATTTATGTCGGAAAGATCACCAACTATTTTAAAAATATAAAAGTTGCGGAAATAAAAATTGAAACCGAATCGATATCAGTAGGTGACGATATTTATATTACCGGGCCTACAACCGGTGTTTATGAAGATACTGTTAGAGAGATCAGGACCGACCTGAAAAATGTTGATACGGTGAAAAAAGGTGATCTTTGTTCAATCCCGGTTAAATCATTATTAAGAAGATCTGACAAATTATACAAAATAGTCAATTCCTCTTAAGTGATTGTCAGTCAAGACTTACCAGCCCCAATTTATTTAGAGCCAATCTAAATTATGTATTTAATAAAAATTAAATGCAGTTGTTGGTCACTTTTATGATATCTGATAAGTATAATGAAGTGGAAAAGAAATTTTGACTTTTTTTGTTTTGATAATTTGTTAGATTTGGGTTAGAGAGCGTCTGGTCAACGCTCTCTTTTTTTTTTAGAAAAAATATATTTTCATAAATACTTGACAAAATAAATAAAATAAGTTAATTTTGTACCCATCAAAAGGTTACCTTTTATTATTAGTTTTTTATTAAAAGGTATGAAGTTATGAAAGGTTAACCTATGGTTAATTTTTTCATTTTGATAATTTAAAAGATTTGGGTTAGAGAGCGTTTGGTCGACGCTCTCTTTTTTTATTTTGGTGGGCAAGCTGAAAACAGCAGATAAGCAGGAGGTTAAACAGGCGCCTTTTGATATATGATGATATTTGTAATTATTTATCTATAACAGTTATTATTAATAAATAAAGCACTAAATCCTAATATCTAAATCCTAAATAATATCAAAATCCAAATCTTCTAAATTCAAAACATTAGCTTATTAACAAGTCAGTTGTTGTTGGTTTGGATATTTGTGTTTTAAACATTTGAATTTGTTTAGTATTTAGAAATTCGTGCTTAGAATTTAATAATAAAGAGAAAAGTAAGCTACTATACTTCAAATAAGTCGTCCCTACGGCACTATTCTTCCTGAGTTTCGCAAGCTTTCACTACTTAAGATAATACTTCCGGAATATATTACAGGTTTCTTCAATAGTTTTGTGGATATCAATAAATTCAAACCCCAGTTTTTTCCTGATTTTCTCATTTGAATACCTGTATTCCTTCATGGCGGTAAGTGCTGTTTCTTTGGTGATCACCGGGGTTTTGCCCGTTAAAAGGCTGCTTGCTTTTACTATTCTCCAGACGATCGCACTCATAAAATTATTTACCTTGATATTTGGTCCCGGCCTGCCAAAACTATCTGCTATCATGTCGAACAATTCCTTATAATACAGGTTTGCGGCATTCAGGATAAACCGTTCGTTTTTGATGTCACTTTCCATTAACATAATCATTGCCCTGACAACATCTCTGACATCAACATAACCATTAACGCCGGGTGTATAAAATTTCAATCCTTTCCAGATCGTTAAAAAAAGTTGAATACTTCCTTTGTCAAAGTTTGCCAATCCAATAATTATTGAAGGACTCACTATGACAACATCCAACCCTTCTTCTGCGGCACGCCATACTTCCCGCTCACCACCATATTTACTGATCCCATAATTTGTGTTCTCTTCCGAGGCCTTCCATTTTGAGGATTCATCTATTAAGTCATTGTTTTCAGCCCTGCCCAGAGCTGCAATTGAACTGACATGGCAAAGCTTCCTGACCTTTTTGTCCAAAGCAATGTTGACAATGTTTGCAGTACCATCAACATTAACTTTCAACATAATATTTTTTTCCCTGGGCTGATAAGAAACGATGGCAGCGGAATGATAAACATAATCAACGCCATCCATGGCTTCCTTAAGGCAAAAAATATCCAAAACATCTCCCTCGAACCATTCAATCTTATTCAGTAGTTCCTCAGCATTATCAGAATAATGGTGAAAAACCATTTCTGTGAATTTAAGATCATCGGGTGGGTACTTCAACGCCCGGACCGGCTTTCCTGCCCTGACCAGATCAAGCAACAAATGTGATCCTACAAGGCCTGTTCCTCCTGTAACTAAAATCATGGGGCAAAGCTAATACTTTTTTATTTGTTATAAATCGTGACCAAGGTGCCCGTGTGAGTGACCAGTGACCAGTGACGAGTGATTTGATCATTGGGATATTGTTGATTGATTTAGTATTTGTTGTCATGACTGTCCACTTAAAATAAATTGAGTGACAGCTGGTTATAAAAAGGTTCTTTGACATCATTGTAGTTCATGTTTGTAAACAGCTCTTTCACAGGGGTTTTGTCTAATATCGATATACCTAAAATTTGTAGAATTTCGTAGGTTGATCTGTCTATTTTTAGTTTTTTTCCAACAATGGCTACCAAGCAATATGCAATGATTGCAGAATATACCTGGATTCGAACTGCGTTTTCGGATGTACCCCAAAAGGCTTTTATCTTTAGGTGTTGCTTGATCCATTTGAAGAACAATTCAATCTGCCAACGATTTTTATACAAAAGAGCGATGTGTTCTGCAGATAGCTCAAAATTATTGGTCAGAAAAACGAAAGTTCTATCTGTTTCCTTATCATAGAATTTAATCTTTCGTAGTTTCTGCGGATAATCTTTTGAGACATAAAAACCGGTAAGTTTTCCAATTTGGTCACATTTAACACCAGTAGATTTATCACATTTTCTTGAATACATGCGAATGAACTGAAGATTCCTTTTGGCTCTAACGACAAAAAAAGCAGAATGCTGTGTTATCTTGTAAAGTCTGGAGTAATCAACATAGCCTCTATCCAAGATATAATAAGCATCAGGTTCATAAAAAAGGTAATCCAATGCATTCATGTCATTTACGGAAGCAGGGGTAATATGCACAAAGGCAGGAATCTGGGTGTTAATATCCAACAAGGTATGAAGTTTTATTCCACCCTTGTTCTTTCTAAACTTAGCCCACCAAAAAACGCTAAGGCATAGGTCAATAGTGGTGGAATCAAATGCATATACCTGCCCTTTAATTCGAAAATCATCGTTTGCCATATCCTTTCGGGCAATTTCAATAAGATGGTAAGCATACTCCTCAAAGATTTTGCTATTACGCTTCAGGTTTGCTTTTGAAAGATT
>JAUWGC010000076.1 GCA_030606625.1 Bacteroidales bacterium
CCAATCCAAACTCAATGATTTTGTTCTCCTCCTGACTGGTACCACCCTGCATATACATTGGCCCTCCCTGATAATTAAAGATTGGGAATTCCAGTAAATATTCCGGCCTTATATCATTGGTATTGGGTGAAATACCTGCAGTAACTTTTATTTTATCCCGACAGGTATGTTTCAGTATCACTTTTATAGTCAGTTGCGGTTCGCAGTCTTCCTTTACGTCAAGAATATGAACACAATGATTCCAGATGCCTCCGTCACCCAAATCATCCGCGACAGTTTTATACATCATATAAGCAAATCCCTGGTCACCCCATCCGGGAACCCCGCCATAACTCTGTACCATTTTAAAACCGCCTATTTCCCAGTCTTTCATATCAACAACACCGTCTCCGTTGATATCAATATCATTTGTATACTGACCGTCATTATTATAATCATACCGGATAGAATCATGGTATCCTACTATTGTCATGGCATGATTGGGACTTCCTCCGAAATAGGTCAGCACATATTTTCCTTCTTCAGGTGTGCCTGGTGGAAGCTGAGTGGAAGCACTCATATATTGAGCATAATAACAAGCGACTCCTCCGACAGTAGCTCCTTCGAGATGATCATGTATCCAGTGTTTGAATGTAAGTAACCCTTCGGGTGTATTGACATGTAACTGGAATACATTACTGATTCGATTATGCATGCCGTTATAATATTCATCATAACCTGACATCCATCTTTCCGGTCCGCCATACGCCAGAGTTCCTCCGTAGTCCACAACATTAGGATCCCCACAATATTTCAAAACCTGAAAGCTGTGCAGGTAGCTTACACCATACCATCCATAGCCACTGTTAAGCCAATTCCATGTAAAATGTGTCGGATATTGATTTTGTGTGACATCGGCGGGCAAGTTCCTCTCCCGGTCAATCTCATAGGTGAAATTATATGCAATCCCGGCTGCCTGGCCACAACAGTATTGCTCCTGGTTGAAAACAGGCCTGAGGTAAGGTTGTTCGGAATTGTCTACGACTATAGGCAAATCACGGTTCCTGTATTCAGGAGGAAGCTTGAGTTCAGGAAGTTTTTTTAAGATCATTTCTTCCTGAGGGGTTAATGGCATCAATGTCTGAAAACCATGTTCAATATTGCAGGTATTTCTTTTCAGATCCTGACTTTGGGAATGATAAGAAATTATTATCAGGGTAAATAATAATAGTGATATTGATAGTCCTTTTTTCATATGTTGCAAATATAAAATTAGCTATTAATGTTTTAGACCTATTATAATGAGTTAAGGTTGCATATTGATCAATAAAATACAACTTCACATCTGGGATGAATTTCTTTGAATTTTTGAATTTTCTTTTGCGGTATGCGTGTATTGTAACATTCGATCGTTTCCAGTTTATTAAGCTTTTCGATCGGTTTAAGATTCTTAACTTTTGTATTATAAAAGGATATTACCCTGAGGTTGTTCAGATATTCCAGGTATTTCAGGTCTTTGATCTGAGTGCCGGCACAATTTAGGATTTCCAGTTTTGTGAGATAATATAATGGCTTCAGATCTTCAATAGGTGTATTTTTAAATTCCAGGTGTTTGAGATTTGTCATATCCTTGACAGGATCAAGATTCTGAACCGGATTATCAGAAAACTCAAGGTGTTCAAGCTGAGTAAGCTCCCGGATGGGATCAAGGTCATTTATTTGAGTTCCTGAAAAATTAATAGTATTGATCCTTTTTAGTTCTTTAAGTGGAACCAGGGTTTTGATCTTTTTGTTATTATTGATATCGATCTCAGTAAGGTTGGTTATTATATGAAGTTGTTCGATAGTTGGCGGATCATCGATGTTAACGTAACTACCGAAAACTTCTTTCCAGCCTGCCGGTAGATCCTTCCACCAGGAGTCAAGAAATGCAGATCTAAAAACCACAAGACATTCCGGGTTGAACTTATTGAAATTTAAGACTTCCTTGAGATCAACTTCTGAGCCGTTGCAGTATATGGTTTTGATCCCTTTCAAATTTTTCAGAGGCATGATTTGCCTGACTTTCGTATTTTCAATATGAAGGATTTGCAAATTATTGAGTTCTTTGAGGGGCTCTAAATCACTTACTTCAGTATTGGACATGTTGAGCATCTCAAGTTCGATCAAATCCTTAAGAGGAGTAAGATCCTTTACCTTTGTTCCCTTGCCATTGATAACCTTAAGATCAATATGGTCACTGAGAGGTTTCAGGTCATTAATCATGGTGTTCGACATATACAGTTCTTTCAATGTTTTGAGTTTAATCAGCGGATGAAGTGAATTGATCCTACCATTATGGGATATATCAATCCGGGAGAGATTGGCCACAAGATGTAACTGTTCTTTAGTTGGTTCCGGGTTCAGGTCAATATAATTGCTGAATACCATCTGCCAATCGACAGGCAGATCATTCCACCAGTGGATCAATGCTTCTGACTCATAAATGACCAGAATGTTCGGATTCCTTTCCATAAACTGGTTGGCTTCCTTGTTTGATATACGGGTGTTGTCACAATAAATGTTTTTAAGGCAGGGTAAGCTGTCTAAAGGATAAAGACTTTCAATGGATGAATTATTGAAATAAAGATTCTGTAAGTTTTTCAGATTTTTTAAAGGGCTAAGATCACTCACCCTGTTATCTTCGCAGTATAAACGCTCAAGTTTCGTCAGGCTTGCCAATGGTTCAATGTCAGTGATCCTGGTTTTTGAACAGTTGACCAGCTCCAGGTTAATAAGGCCTGATAAAGGCCCAAGATTCCCGACAAGTGTGTTTTCAAACCGGAAATCTTTTAAATTTTCCAATGCGCTGACAGATTCCAGATCAAAAATAGTTGTATTGTTGAAATGCAGGATCTCCAATTGTGTGAAACTGGCAATGGGACCCAAATCATGTATCCTTGTATTGTCTATGATCAGTTTTCTGAGGTTGATACAGTATTTTAAAGGGAAGATGGTTGTTATTAATGTTTTGCTGCATTCAAGGGATTCGAGCTTGGATAAATTCCTTATAGGTGACAGATTACTGATGGAGGTATTGGAACAGTTTAGCCTTTTGAGGTTGCTTAACTGGCTTAATGGTGTAAGATCATAAATATTGAGATTGTTTTCAATGTTAATCTCTCCTTTATTGGAGATTCGTTTTAGGTTAATATCGATATATTCAATGCTGTATGGAATAGTATCGTTTATTTTAGCAGGCAGGGTATCGAATTCGTTTATAAATAAAGTATCGGTGCCATAAACCAATAGAGTGTCAATTTTCTTTATTAAGATACTGTCAATTTCTATGATGAACGAAGAGTCGCAAATGGTAGCTACATCACTTAATCTTAGCGTGTCTTTGATAATGATCTGACTTCCAAAAAATTCTTTCCAGGTTGCCGGCAAGTTACTCCACCAGCTTCTCAATTCTTCACGCTCATCCAGTTTGGTTGTATAAATACTTGCAATTCTCAGATCACGGTCAAGGTCATTATAATTAATTTCAATGAACCTGATTTTATTATTATTGATTGTATCATTGGTGATGGTAATTCCGCTAAGGTTTCTGTTGAGGGTTACGATGAAAAACAGCTGGTTTTCATCATTAAATTGGGGGTCAATTTGCTCTATATTATTAGTGAATTTAACATTTTTAAAAAAGAAGTCAATATCTTTCAGATATGCTTGTACATCTTTATTCAGGATGAGCACTCTATTTTCGTCCAGGTCATCTTCAATCTGTACTTCTTCATCAACGAAAAGTTTTGTATAACTTTGATTAATAATGATCTCCTTTTCCTTTGCGGAAGTTTTACTGTTACCTATTGTATTTAATGTATATTCATAAAACTCTATCAATTGGACAACTTGTTCTTTCAATTTTTCCATATCATTATCGACCGGTGCCTTTATGGTGTCGTTCTGGGCAGAGGATAGGAAAGGGGAGATGATGAAGAAAAAAATACTTATAAAAAGAAATACTTTTCGGTAAAGGTTATTCATGATAAATATATTTCATTAATATTTCCTTATTGGTTTTATTAATCTGCATAAGATTTGAGATAAGCCATCCCGTGTTATACCCTGTCCTGTTGAAATAATTAAGTTCAAAGTACCAACCATTGATCTGGAAGAAATGGAACTTCACTTTAGCTACAGTCTTAAATATCAACCTGTTGTTTTTTATTTCAAACAGGAAAATACTGAGGTAATCCGGTTTGAATTCATTAACAGTGTATAATTCAATACTGTCAGGATCATTAAAAATCCTGAACAAGTTCATGAATCCCAATTCATGGCTCAGGGGATGAAGGAATTTCTTATCATTGTATTCAGATGTGTCAGGGCTATCCAGAACATCAATAAATGGTTTGAAGTATACATTGGTTATAACCCATTTCGAACCTACTCTTTCTTCCTGTAATTCCAGAAACAGTATAACAGTCTGTTCCTTGCCATGATACTTAAATATGGTTCTCACTTCAGCGAACCAATCACCACCGTGAAAATTAATGTATATCGGATTCTTTTTATCTAGAACCTTATCAATAAAGGTTTCTTTTAGTTCATCGGTAAGCAGGTTATTCTTGAGGTTAAATAGAATATCCAGGTATTTTTTTCTAAGCTTACGGTTGTGGTAATCCTTGTCTTTTATATAAAGGCGTTCTCCTTTAATATCTTCTTCTCCGTTAAATCGCCTGATGAATTGGTTAATTTGTTTTGTTTCAGCATAAAGGGCTCTTTCATCCCCCATAAATTCTCCAATTGATTGAGCATAAGTAAACAAGCTGGTAGAGCTTACCAAAAGGAAGCAAATCAAGAAATAACGCATAGTAGTATATGAAAGTAGGATTTTTGAATTGTAAATTATTTCATAGTCTCAACAACCCGTACATCACCGAGCAACACATCCCAGAAGCCAATAAGCTTTCCTCCGATCTGGGTTTGTTTTCTTTCAACGTAGATTGTGATGTCCTTCTTAGTTGTATCCATATATATCATTCCGTCATCGGTTGTACCTTCAAATCTTTGATAAATGGTGATTACGCCAACATATCTTCCATCCGGCTGAAGCTCAAGGTCGCTGATATATTGAATATTATACCATTTGATGGTTACTTGATCATAGTTAAGCAACATCAATCTTTCCAGGTATTCACGAATTGGGTAATATTTAACTTCATCACGGTGAAGGGATGAAACACCCATTTGTGCATCTTCAACAAATAGTTCCAGGGTTCTGTCAATGACTCTTTTGGCCTCTGAGAAGGGTGTTTCCTTACTTCCGATGATGCTGATGTATTTACTCAGGTCCCTGATCTTCTCCATTGCCAGACTATCGATAGCTTTCTTCCTTGAAGGGCTGATATCATTTTGTGCAAATGATTGATAACTAATTGTCAGGCTGATTATTGCAATCAATAGAAATTTTATTTTCTTCATTTTTTTCTGTTATTTTTTGATTAACTCCAATTCAATAATTTTACCATTATTATCATAGCCTATATTTTCTATGGCATTGATGTTTTTCTTTTGATCCTTCAGGTAATTCAAGTATTTACCAATGGTTGTCGGTTTGTCATAATCAGTTATTCCACCTTCCTGGCTGATGATGATCAGTACCGGAATGCCGGAGGAAGCAAACATCTGAAGAACATCGATTATCTTTTGGTTTGCCAATTCCACGCTACTGGCACTGGCGATCTGATTGAAATACAAATCCAGCATTTCACTATTGGATAATTTTATCTTGCTGGCAGCCTCTTTATCCTTTTCTTTTCTTTTTCGTTCCGCTTCCGCTTTTTCCTTGGCAATCATATCTTCAGCTTCACGGATCATCATGAGAACCTCAGGCTCGTTAAGGTTGAGGGCTTTGGTCTTATTGAGTATTTTCTCTTTTTCTTCAATGCTCATTCTGCCATCGTCATTCAGAATAGCTTGAAGATCTCTTTTTGCCTTTTTAACTTTTTGGGCATATTCTGTGGCGGCTACCTGACGTGCAACGTTTTTTTTGCTTTTACATCCTTCAAAGCCAAGACTAATTATAATAGCCAAAAAGATCAATAAAGAATATTTGCTTGTAATTTTCATAATAACATTTGAATATTAATGGTTTATGTTGAAAAAGAATACATTGAATTATATTTATAAAAAACTGTGGCGAAGCTATAAGGTTTTCCTGCTTTTTAATTCATGTTTAAGGGTTAAAGCCATTTTTCCTGCTTCTTGATTCATGCTTAAGGGTTAAAGCCATTTAACAAACGTACAAAAGTATTGAAAATTTTATAAATGATGAATTTGTTTCATTTCATTCTTTACAAAAGTTATCAACGATAAACCTTTTAATAATTATTTTTCTGTTGCGAATTATTTCTTTTGTATTTTCGGGGATCAAAATGAAAACTTATGGAGAGATTTAAAGAAACAGTTACATATTTAAAGGGAAGGAACATCAGTAATCCTGAAATAGGCATCATATTGGGTTCAGGCCTTGGAAAACTAGTGAATGAAATTAATATCGAAACATCCGTTGAGTATCAGGACATTCCTTACTTTCCGGTCTCAACAGTGGAATTTCATTCAGGGGAATTGATCTTTGGCAAAATGAATGGGAAAAGAATTCTGGTCATGCATGGAAGATTTCATTTTTATGAAGGATATACATTACAGGAGATTACTTTTCCTATCAGGGTTATGAAATTGTTGGGAGTGAAATATCTTATGATTTCCAATGCGTGTGGTTCAATAAATCCTGAGATTAAAAAAGGTTCGCTGATGCTGCTTGATGACCATATTAACCTGTTACCGTGTAATCCACTTGTTGGAAAAAATTACGATGAATTGGGCCCCCGCTTTCCTGATATGTCACAGCCATATTCGAAGTTTCTTAACGATAAGTTGATAAAAATAGCTGAACAACAGGGTATTGATCTTTATAAAGGTGTTTATGTTGCAGTGGCCGGGCCAAACCTGGAAACCCGTGCTGAATACAGGTTTCTCCGCAGGATTGGGGCTGATGTTGTTGGAATGTCAACAATACCTGAAGTCATTGTGGCCAATCATATGGATCTCCCGTGTATAGCGATTTCGGTTGTTACTGATGAATGTGATCCTGATAATCTTAAAAAAGTAGATATTGAAGATATAATAAAGGTTGCAGGTAGGGCGGAATTGAAACTTACCATACTCTTTAGTGAATTAATAAAGGAGCTATAGGTTTGCCAACCGGGGAACAATGAATGCCGGTTGGTGGTATTGTGTTGAGTGGCTGTTTATTGTAACTTTATTTTTTGATCCATGTAAGGGTACATACTTGAGGTCATATTGTTTGTTTTCAGGAGTTTTTTTAACTTGACGCCATACAATTGGGCAATATAGTGCATCGACTCACCCGCTTTGACAATGTGAAATGGCTGCTTTGCTTTATTTTTTTTCTTTTCAAGGTAGATGATCTGACCTTCTTTCAATTTCTTACTTTTTTTGAGATCGTTATAAGTATATACCTGCCAGGTATAAATATTAAAATCTTTTGCAATCCCGGAAAAAGTATCTCCCTTTTTTGCATAAATGAACTTTAGGCCATTGTTTTCATATATTTCTCTTTCATTGGGGCCGTATTCCACAAATCTGTAACTTTTTTTTGATGGATATGAAGAATTGTTTACCGGAATAGGATGATGGTTTTGTTTTACAATCATAGGTTCGATATCCCTGTCAAGATAATACAAATAGTTTTCCTCTATGATTCTGATTAATAGTTCCGGGTATTTTGGATTGGTGGCATAACCGGATTTTTTCAATCCATAAGCCCACGCTTTGTAATCTGTGATATCAAGTTTGAACAACCATGCATAGCGATGTCTTTTAGTAAGAAATAAAGAGTGATCCCTGAATGATTCTTCAGGCGAGTTATATTTTCTAAAACATTCGTGTTTATGATCATCATCCTGATAATACTTTTTGCCTTTCCAGTTGCCGTGACATTTGATCCCAAAATGATTGTTCGCTTTTCTGGCCAGTACACTGTTGCCGATTCCTGATTCCAGGATGCCCTGTGCCAGGGTAATACTGGCAGGTATTTTGAATTCCCGCATTTTCCGGATGGCAATAGTCTTATAATTTGTGATATACACCTCAATATCAACATCATTACCTCTCTGGGCATAGGAGGCATTTGAAGATAATAGAAAGATAATTATAAAAAATGTATTTACTTTAGCAAGGCTTTTTAACATATTCGGGATAACGTTTCATGATATAATTATGTTGCAAAAATACATGTTTGATTTAAGTAGAAAAATTTCTCGTGTTCATTTTTTTGCACATTTTAAATATTGTTTGACAAAAACCTGATTACCAAAGACTACAAAGATGGAAATAATTGAAAAATATTTTCCCGGTATAACATCTTTGCAAAGAAAGCAATTTGAACAGTTGTTTATGTTGTATAGTTATTGGAATACCAGGATCAATGTAATATCCAGAAAAGATATAAACAACCTGTATGAACGCCATGTTTTGCATTCATTGGCGATTGCAAAGATAATCCAATTCAGGGAAGGCACGGATCTGATGGATGTTGGAACCGGTGGTGGCTTTCCGGGCATTCCACTGGCCATTTATTTTCCCGGCTCGAAGTTTTTCCTGATTGATTCCACTGGAAAAAAGATAAAGGTCGTTAATGCGATAATAAATTCTCTGGGACTGGTAAATGCTAGGGCGGAACAAATCAGGGTTGAGAATATACGGCGTGAATTTGATTTTATTATCAGCCGTGCAGTAACAAACCTTCAAAAGTTTTTTAAGTTGGTGGAAAAAAATATCAGGAGTGCCGGATACAATGATCTGCCTAATGGGATTTTATACCTGAAGGGTGAAGAAGTGACAGAAGAGGTTGGGGATCATAAAAGCAATACCCGTGTTTATCATTTATCGGAATATTTTGATGAAGAGTTCTTTACAACAAAAAAGATAGTATACGTTTATATTCCCCACCGCACCGATAAATCGGCATCTATGACTTGCGCTGGATAAAAAAAGCATTATACCTTACGGAGCGAGTTACAGGTTACGCGTTACGAGTTACTCATTACCGGAAAGGAGAGATGGAGAGTTGGCAGAATATTTACAACGATCATACCATACTCTCAGAATTTATTTTATCTTCGTCGTTTATTCAATCACTTCGAATTTAATTCTCCACTGCATACGACGGTGAGTGACTTTGTTATAATCTTATATTTTAAAATTAGCTTATGGATGCAATTAAAAAGAAATTATCGGACTCGGCTGTGATGAGGTGGATTGTATTGGTGCTTCTGGCTATGCTGACATTCGCCACATATTGGTTTCAGGATTTTTTCTCAGGCTTAAAGCCCTTAATGGAATCGGAATTAGGATTTTCAAGTAGTGATTTTGGCTTAATGATAAGTGCTACTACTTGGGCTAATCTTGCCGGAATGATCATCATTGGTGGTATTATTCTGGATAAATGGGGTATAAGAATATCAGGTATTATTTTCGGTGGTTTTGCAATCTTAGGTTCTGCAATAACTGCTTTTGCGGCAAGTGGATTTTTCGGAGATGACCCAGGCACACAACTCACATGGATGATGATAGGTCGTATTTTATTCGGAATAGGATTGGAAACCGTTTGTGTATTGGTTAGCCGTACTATTGTTAAATGGTTCAGGGGACATGAACTGGCACTCGCATTTGCAGTTAATATGGGTTTCGGGCGTTTAGGCTCTGCACTTGGAACAGCACTTTCAATTGATATTGGTGGTGATCATGTGTCTCCGGCAGTAACTTTTGCTGCAACTCTTATCGGAATTGCTATGATAGGTTTCCTCGTCTATTTAATATTTGATATAAAATTAGACAAACAAATTGGTAAAGAACAAAAAGTTAGTAATGAAGAAAAATTCAAGTTTGCTGATTTGATAAAACTTGTTTCTAACCGATCATTTATTTTAATTGCCCTGCTTTGTGTATCTTTTTATGCAGCAGTTTTTCCATTTATGCAATATGCCCCCGATTTATTGGTAAATAAATTCGGATTTAGTTATGATTTACCTAAAGGAGCAGTTATTGAGCTGTTCGGAAATGCAACGCTTGGAAATGCAATGATTTATATTGTTCTATTTATTTTCGGACTTGCATTTTCTATTATTCCTACGAAAATTAAGAACAAAAGTGGAAAAATATTATCCTTGATAATTATTTTCGTTCTTTTTGTTGCTTTTATTACATCAATGTGGGATACTTTATCAATCTGGTTAAAAAACGGTCCCAAAACAGCAAGTCTCATTCCTTTGGGAACCATAGTATTTACTCCGATATTCGGCTCAATAGTTGATAAAAAAGGTAAGGCGGCCACCTTAATGATATTAGGTGCATTTTTACTGATTTTTGCTCACCTGTCGCTATCTGTTTTCCATAGTGTAACTTTAGGTTATATTGGTTTATTGGTACTTGGTGTTGCATTTTCTCTTGTTCCGGCAGCCATGTGGCCCTCTGTTGCGAAAATTGTTGTAGAAAGCCGCTTAGGAACTGCTTATGCCACCATGTTCACAATACAGAACTATGGCTTGGCAGCATTCTTCTGGGGCATTGGGAAAGTGTTGGATATGGTTAACCCGGATGTTATTGCTAAAATACAAAGTGTTAAAGATAGTTTAGTAGCTCAGGGAATGTCTGATGATAAAATCAGTGAGACAATAGCAGCTATGCAAGCAACAGGTGAAATAAATCCGTATAATTACACTATTCCAATACTTATGCTGGTTGTATTAGGAGTGATCTCAGTTTTTCTTGCATACATGCTGAAAAAAGCGGATAAAAAGCAGGGTTATGGATTGGAATTACCTTCAGGGCAAAAACCTGAACAAGTAATGGAAGCCGAAACACAAGCCAATATTGAATAATAATCTAATTAAATAAATAGGAGAAAAAATAATGAGCAAAGAAATATTAGACCTGAATCCAAAATCATTATGGAACAATTTTTATAAGTTGACACAAGTGCCAAGGCCTTCAAAGCATGAAGAAAAAATACAGGCTCTTATAAAGAAGTTTGGAGAAGATCTTGGTTTTGAAACCATAATTGATGAGGTTGGGAATGTGATAATCAGGAAACCGGCAACACCTGGCATGGAAAACTGTAAAGGCGTTATTTTACAAGCTCACCTGGATATGGTTCCGCAAAAGGATAGTGGTACGGTTCATGATTTTGAGAATGATCCTATTGATGCATATGTTGATGGAGACTGGGTAAAAGCCAGGGGGACAACACTTG
>JAUWGC010000050.1 GCA_030606625.1 Bacteroidales bacterium
TTTCCAAGCCATTTTCCCTTCAGGTCGGCCAGGATACATTCGATTGTATCCCTGGTTTTATTCCCATTTGGTAATGTACTGTTGAAGAAAAAATAAATATTGCTGTATGAGTAATCAGTATTATGCCTGATATTTAAATAAAACTTATGCAGGATAATAGTATCATCAATAGTAACAATAAACCTAAGGATGGAATCCTGTTGCCAGGATTGATCTTGTATAGATATACTCTGATCGTAAACTCTTTCCTTGCCACAGGAATAAAGAAACCAAACCAGGAGAATGGTATAAGCTAATATCTTAAGGCACTTAAGATGCATTTGTTTATTTCCGATTGTTTGGTATATTCATAATTCTCACCGTTACCCAATCTCACCGCCTCACAGTCTCCCTCTGTGCCTTCTGCCTGTTATCCAGAAAGCTTACGTGAAATAATTGTGAATAATTGTTTATATAACAGCCTTTTACAAGGATTTATTGTATACACAAGAAAGAACTTTTAATCAAACCTTCCCAGATCATCCTGATCTAATGCATTTTCAAATTCTATCTTACGTTCTGTAACGTGTGCATAATCTTCCAGCTTCTCAGGTAAGACACCTCTTATATTATCATCAATAATTTGTTTTACTTTATCAATAGGGATAGCAAGGATGTTTGATTTATCTTCCACATAAGAATACCACATGATTTCCTTGATGACATCTGTTTTATGGTGAATTGCTTCACCTTTTTTGGTTTTGAGTATAATACGGTTGTCGGGGAATGACTTTAAGGCATCGGTATAATTGTCATATTCAAAGTTGAGGCAACATTTAAGTTTGCCGCATTGCCCTGCGAGTTTTTGCGGATTCAACGAAAGTTGTTGTGTCCGTGCAGCATTTGTTGTCACGGATCTGAAATTTACAAGCCATGTAGCGCAACACAATTCTCTGCCGCAGGATCCGATGCCACCAATGCGGCTTGCTTCCTGGCGGACGCCAATTTGTTTCATTTCAATACGGATATTAAATTCATTTGCAAGGATCTTGATCAGTTCCCTGAAATCAACCCGTTCAACCGCAGTGTAATAAAAAATGGCTTTGGTATTGTCGCCCTGGTATTCAATATCATTAAATTTCATTTCGAGGTTCAGGTCGTTGGCAATAGCCTTTGTTTTTTGCATTGTGAGATCTTCAAGCTTAACTGCGTTAATCCATTTTTCAATGTCTGATAACCTTGCCCTTCGATAGACTTTTGAGATATCTTCAGAATTAGGATCAATACCTTTTTTCTTCATCTGCAGACGGGCTGTTTCCCCTGTCAGCGTGATAATGCCGATATCATGACCTGGTGATGATTCAACTGCTACGATATCTCCTGCTTTGATCTCATAATCGTCAGATACACGGTAGAAAGCCTTGTGACTGTTTTTAAACCTGACTTCAACACAATCAAATTTTTTCTGGGATTGAGGAATACTGACAGAATTCAGCCATTCCACGTTGTCAAGTTTGCAACACCCATGCTTGAAAATATTGTTGTTGCGATCATTATCATGGGGAGCAGACTTACATCCCCTGGTAAAAAATGTATTTTTGGTAATATCTTTGTTTTGGTCTTCCATTGTAAATAAAATCCGGCGGTTACAAATTTACAAAATTAAACGAAGGAATCAACAGCCTTTAGTTTTAACAGCCTGATGGATTTAAGTGAAAGGTCCATTAAGACGATTGAGGGAAAGGCGTTCCGTTCAATATAAAGATAGGCATTATTAAATGCTTCTGTAAATTGCCTGGCGTTGGCAGAATTGATAAAAGGAGAAAAATCATTCACAAATGTTCTTTCTTCATCGTTTAATTTGACAAGGGAAGCATCACCGTAATTCATCAAAAGGCAGTTTCTGGTTACCTTGGAGGCGTATGCCAGAAAAGATTTGAGTTCTTCCCTGTTTTTTTTTGCCATGTCATTTATAAATGTGTTAATCTCAATTATATTATCTTTAAAACACAGCCGCATCCACTTTCTGAATGATTCGAAATTAAACTTATCACTTTCGGATTGCTGAATGTATTTTAAGGAAGTGATCAAGTTGCCATTGGCAATATTTGCG
Organism: Bacteroidales bacterium; assembly: GCA_030606625.1. Taxonomy (GTDB): domain Bacteria; phylum Bacteroidota; class Bacteroidia; order Bacteroidales; family B18-G4; genus JAUWGC01. The sequence goes on from JAUWGC010000050.1 coordinate 2,093, forward strand.
GCATTCTTTGCATCCTTTTCCGTGCAATTGGTTATTTTGATTGTTGCTTTTAAAATGCTTTTTTCATCAAGTTTGGGAATTTTAATGATTTGTGTTCTTGAAAGTATGGTGTTAATAATCTGATCCTGGTTTTCTGCTATCAGGATAAAGAGTGTTTTGTCAGGTGGTTCTTCAAGAATTTTAAGGATTTTGGGGGCAACGGCATGATATATTTTCTCAACCATCCAGATGATCATTATCTTGTATTCGGATTCGTAACTCTTATACCCAAGTGTTTTAATGATCTCATTGCCATCATGTTTATTGATGATTCCCTGTTTATTTTCGATTCCTATTTTTTCATACCAGGTGTTCAGGGCCGGGAAATAATTATTTTCCAGGATAAACTCACGCCAATTTTTAATAAGATCTTTACTTTGAACTTTATCTTTGTGATCTTTGGTAGTATTGACAGGAAAAATAAAATGCAGGTCAGGGTGTGCCAGGTTGTTGAATTTCACACAGGATGGACAGGCTCCGCACGCATCCTGGTTTTGTTTTTTTGTACAACATATATATTGTGCATATGCAATAGCCAGTGCAAATTTTCCTGATCCTTCAGGCCCCAGGAATAGTTGTGCATGACTTACTCTGTTGTCCCTGACAGTCTGGATCAGTTTATTTTTAATTTTTTCCTGCCCGATGATATCTTTAAAGAGCATCTGTAAACTGTATTAATTACTAATCAATAGTCACTGATCACTGATCACTGGTCACTGGTCACTGAAATTAGCCCAGGTCTTTTGGTGCTCCAACTTTCGCTTTCAAGAACTCACGATTCATTCGTGCAATATTGGAGATAGAAATACCTTTCGGGCATTCGGCTTCGCAGGCATAGGTATTGGTACAGTTACCGAATCCGAGTTCATCCATTTTGGCGACCATATCCTGAACCCGTTTTGCAGCTTCAATCTTACCTTGCGGCAATAAAACGAATTGAGAAACCCTGGACGAGATAAACAACATAGCCGAGGCATTTTTACATGCGGCAACACAAGCACCGCATCCAATACAAGAGGCAGAATCAAAAGCATCATCAGCATGCTTTTTATTAACTAAAATGGAATTTGCTTCAGGTGCTGAGCCTGTATCAGTGGAAATAAAACCTCCGGCAGTAATAATTTTATCAAATGCACTTCTATCCACAATCAAATCTTTTATAACAGGGAATGGTTTTGCACGCCAGGGCTCAACAACTATAGTTTTTCCATCTTTGAATAAGCGCATATGCAATTCACAGGTTGTAGTTTTTTTACCAGGTCCATGTGGCCGGCCATTTATATATAAGCTGCAGCATCCACAAATACCTTCCCGGCAATCGTGCTCAAATGCTACCGGATCATCACCTTGTTCAATAAGCTTAGTATTAAGGAAATCCAACATTTCAAGAAATGACATTTCCGGTGAAACATCATCCAAAGTGTACTTTACAAATTTACCCTTGGCTTTAGCATTTTTTTGTCGCCAGATCTTAAGTATTATATTCATTATTTTTTTTCTTATTATCGATTAATTACTTATAATCCCTAACCTTAACTTCAACATTTTCAAATTTTAATTCTTCTTTATGTAGTTGAGGAGGTTTATCATCTCCTTTATATTCCCATATCGAGACATAAGAATAATTTTCATCATCACGTTTTGCTTCTCCTGTTTCTGTTTGACTTTCTTCACGAAAATGAGCTCCGCACGATTCTTTACGGTTTAAAGCATCAGCAACCAATAATTTCGCCAATTCAAAGAAATCAGCAACATGAATTGCTTTTTCAAGTTCCTGGTTAAGTTCGTCGGTGGTTCCCGGCACTTTAACATCGTTCCAAAATTCCACTTTTAATTTTTCAATCAATTCAGTAGCTTTTTTTAAGTCTTGTTCATTTCTTGTCATTCCGCAATAATCCCATAAAATTTTTCCTAATCGTTTATGAAATGAAGTAACTGTTTGTTTCCCATTTATAGATAATAGTTTATTAATTCTTTCTTTTACTTCTTTTTCAGCAATATCAAATTCGTGTGTATCAGTAGGTATTTTGGGTGTATGAATTTCATCGGCTAAATAATTACCAATAGTATTCGGTAAAATAAAATATCCATCCCCGGAGCATTGCATTAATGAACTTGCACCAAGACGATTAGCACCATGATCTGAGAAATTGGATTCCCCAATAGCAAACAACCCCGGTGTTGTTGTCATAAGATTATAGTTTACCCATAAACCACCCATGGTATAATGTCCTGCAGGGTAAATGCGCATTGGTTCTTCATAAGAATTAATGCCTGTTATCTTTTCATACATCTCAAAAAGATTACTATATTTATTCTCGATGGCTTTTTTACCTTGTTTTTTGATAGCATCTTTAAAGTCTAAATTCACTGCAAGTCCTGTATCACCAACGCCATAACCTGCATCACACCTTTCTTTGGCTGCTCTGGAACCTATATCTCTTGGTACAAGGTTTCCGTAAGCAGGGTATCTTCTCTCCAAATAGTAATCCCTTTCTTCTTCAGGAATATCATTAGCAGGCCTTTTGTCTCCCTTTTTCTTTGGAACCCAAACTCTGCCGTCATTTCTCAATGATTCGGACATCAGGGTTAATTTTGCCTGGTAATCATTTAATACAGGGATGCTTGAAGGATGTATCTGAACAAAGCTCGGGTTTGCGAAAAACGCACCTTTTTTATAAGCTGCCCAGGCAGCAGACCCATTAGAATTAACAGCTAAAGTAGAAAGGTAGTAAATGGTTCCGTAGCCACCTGTTGCTAAAACCACTGCATGCCCCGAATGTCTTTCTATTTCACCGGTTACCAGATTTCTTGTTATAATACCTCTGGCTTTTCCATCGATAATAACTAAATCGATCATTTCATACCGACTGAACATTGTAACATTTCCCTTGTTTATTTGCCGGTTGAGACCTGAATAAGCGCCTAATAAACATTGCTGCCCTGTTTGTCCTTTTGCATAAAATGTTCTTGATACCTGAACGCCTCCAAATGAACGATTATCTATGGTTCCTCCATATTCTCTTGCGAATGGAACTCCTTGAGCAGTTAAGTGGTCAATAGTTGCATTACTAACTTCTGCTGCACGATAAACATTTGCCTCTCTTGCTCTATAATCTCCTCCTTTTATCATATCATAAAACAAACGGTAAATGCTATCACCATCGTTTTTATAATTTTTTGCAGCATTAATACCTCCCTGAGCTGCAACAGAATGAGCCCTTCTTGGAGTATCCTGAAAACAAAATACTTTGACATTATAACCCAGTTCACCTAATGATGATGCAGCGGCAGATCCGGCTAATCCTGTTCCAACAATTATAATATCAAGTTTCTTTCTGTTTGCAGGATTAACCAATTTTATTGAAGACTTATATTTTGACCATTTTTCTGATAAGGAGCCTTCAGGTATTTTAGAATCTAATGTAATCATGGTTATATATTTATTTTAAACAGAGGTCCAATATGATTATTTATCTTGCATTATTCATGCAGAAGATAAAAGACAAAAGTAAAAAGATAAAAATCAAGTATTTACATAAAATTTGTTTTAGGATTTTTAAATTACTGGTCAAATTATTGTTTGTTTATTAACTTTATATAACTTTAGCCTTTTATCTTTTATCTTTTTGATTAATTTATAAATTAATTAAGTTATCATGCAAACAAAATGAAGTATAATGGGATCATGATGAAGCCCAGAGGGATCAAAATGGAATATAAATTGCCGATAAACTTAATTGCCGGGGTATACTTGCTGTGGTTCAGCCCCAGGGACTGAAATGCCGCCTGAAAGGCGTGATTAAGGTGAAATCCCAGCAAAAGGATCAGAATAATATACAGAACAGAATAGGTTGGATTAGAAAAAAGGTTTATCACCATGTTGTAAAAATCATGATTATTGGCAACAGGTACGATGCCCTGCGGAGGATTGGTCAATCCCAGTTTAACAAAATAAAAGTTCATAAAATGAATTATGAGAAATATTAAGACTATGATACCTGTATGGATCATGAATTTTGAAAAGAACGAAGTATGTGACCAGCCTTCAATTTTATACCTGACCGGTCTTGCTAACCAGTTTTGTATCTGAAGAGTAACACCGTTAACGATATGAATCAGGAATGCAGCAAATAAGAATATCTCCATGATCTTGATGAGGAGATTGGTCGTCATGAAATTGACGGCTTTCCTGAAAATTTCCTCATGCCCTTCTGTAATTGGTAAAATGAATATATTGATGGTCAGGTGAACGAGCAGGAAAATGATCAGGAACAATCCCGCAATTGACATAATATATTTCTTGGTTAGGGGTGAATAGTGCAAGAATTTACTCATAACACATTATTTTTAGAAAAAAATGAAGAAATTATGACACGATATATAAAAAACGTTACTTTGCAAGTAAGATGCGGCAAAAATATACAATTATCTTTTTTATATTTATATTAAATCAATGTATTTGCAATTTTTATTCAGTTTAAATAATGAAATATAGGATATGAGGCATTCACTAATAGATTCCAGCCTTTTCATTAAAAACAGAAAAGATTTCTGCAAGCGGATGCTGCCTGATGCAGTAGCAATTATCAATCCCAATGATGAGTTCCCGCGAAATGGAGACCAGGATTTTCCATTCAGGCAAAATTCAGATCTTTTTTACCTGACAGGAATTGACCAGGAAAAGACCAGGTTGATTCTTGCTCCGGATTTTCCCAATAAAAAACACAGGGAAATATTATTCATTCTTGAAACCAGTGAAAAAATCGAAACCTGGGAAGGACCTAAGCATACAAGGGATGAAGCATCAAAATTATCGGGAATAAGTACGGTGTTATGGCTTGATGAGTTTGAGCCGGTTTTAAATGAGATCATGGTTCATGTGAAACATGTATACCTGAATACAAATGAAAACCCGAAATATAATAATCCGGTCCCATATTTAGATCTGAGGTTTGCTAATGAGTTAAGAAATAAGTTCCCGAACCATGATTACAAAAGAGCTGCTCCTGTTCTTTATGGTTTGAGAATGGTTAAGAAAGATATTGAAATAGAACTGATAAAAAAAGCTGTTGACATAACAGGTAATGCTTTTAGAAAGATATTACAGGTAACCAGGCCGGGTATTTATGAATATGAAATACAGGCTGAGCTGGAATACGAATTTACTAGGAATAGAGCCGGTGGAAATGCTTACAGGCCAATCATTGCGTCAGGTGAAAGGGCCTGCGTACTTCATTATATTAACAATGATGGTGAATGCAGGGATGGGGAATTATTGCTGATGGACTTCGGTGCTGAATATGCCAATTATGCAGCAGACCTTTCCAGGACCATTCCGGTAAACGGGAAATTTACCAAAAGGCAAAGGGAATGTTATGATGCAGTCCTGAGTGTTCAAAAAAAAGCTATCAAAATGTTTATTCCCGGAAATACTATTGACAACCTGAATAAGGAAGTGAATAAACTGATGGAAAAAGAAATGATCAGGCTGGGGTTGTTCACTGGCAAGGATGTTAAAAACCAGGATCCGGAAAACCCCATGCATATGAAGTATTATATGCATGGAGCATCGCATTTCATGGGACTGGATGTTCATGATGTTGGGCTGAAATCTGATGTTTTCAAACCTGGTATGGTGTTAACATGTGAACCCGGATTATATATAAAAAAAGAGAAAATAGGGATCCGGATAGAAAATGATATATTTATTACTAAAAACGGGCCAGTTAACCTGATGAAAGATATTCCGGTTGATCCTGAGGAGATTGAACACCTTATGAACATCCGGTGACTTTAAGTCATTGGATGAATAGAACTTCAAATCATCCAATAAGAAAAAATACAAATAATTTTTACATTTGCAGCTAAAATAATTTTAAACTAATGAACTAACAGCTTATGTTTAAATCAGAAGTATATATTAAAAGAAGAAACCGTTTAAGGAATATGGTTTCATCCGGATTGATACTTATTACCGGAAACCAGGAGTCTTCCATGAACTATCCTGCTAACACATACCATTTCAGGCAGGACAGCAATTTCCTGTATTATTTCGGGATGGATCAACCTGATCTGGCTGGTGTTCTGGATGTTGACGAAGACAGGGATATCATCTTCGGCAACGATGTCACTATGGATGATATTATTTGGATGGGGCCACAACCCCTGATGAAGGACAGGGCATCAGAAGCCGGGGTACAATATACCGAACCACTGGACAAGATTAATGAATATATCTCAGATGCTTTGTCAAATCACAGAAAGATTCATATTCTCCCGCCATACCGGGGAGAAACCCTGATACAACTGGAAAAGCTGTTCGGTGTTCACCATGATGAGATCAGGAAATTCATTTCTGAAGAATTGATCAAAGCAGTGGTTAAAATGAGATCCGTAAAGGATGAATACGAAATAAATGAAATTGAAAAAGCAGTTGATATAGCATATGAAATGCATACGACTGCTATGAAGATGGCTCAACCGGGTGTTGTTGAAAGGGAAATTGCAGGAGTTATTGAGGGTATATCATTATCACTGGGAGGACCGGTTTCGTTTCCGGTGATATTGAGTATTGACGGACAGACTTTGCACAATCATTATCATGGTAATGTTTTAAAGGAAGGCCGGATGATGGTTACTGATGCCGGAGCTGAAACCACAATGCATTATGCCAGTGATATTACAAGAACCGTCCCGGTTGGAGGAAAATTCAATCAAAAGCAAAAGGATATTTATGAAATTGTACTGAAAGCAAATGTTAATGTTATTGAATCAATCAAACCTGGCATTCTATACAGGGATATGCATCTTTTGGCTGCAAAGACAATTGCTGGCGGACTGAAGAGTTTGGGCCTGATGAAAGGTGATGTTGAAGAAGCCGTGAAACTGGGTGCCCATGCATTATTTTTCCCGCACGGACTGGGTCATATGATGGGCCTTGATGTACATGATATGGAAGGACTGGGAGAAAACTATGTTGGCTATGATGATCAGATCAAAAGAAGTGATCAGTTTGGATTGGCATTCCTCAGGCTGGCACGAAAGCTGGAAACGGGTTTTGTACTGACCGACGAACCGGGAATTTATTTTATTCCTGCATTGATCGATCAATGGCGCGAGACAGGAAAATTCAAAGACTTCATTAATTATGATAAGATTAAGTCCTTTATGGATATCGGAGGTATCAGGATTGAGGATGATATTCTGGTGACCGAGAGCGGCTGTAGAGTATTGGGAAAGCCCATCCCGAAAACAGTTGATGAAATAGAAACGATAATGACTCAATGATTTAGCGCATTATATGATATAAAACTACCGGATCTTACTTTTTAAATTTATGAAGGAACAAAAAATAGAAAATCTTGAACTGAACAGGAGCAAATCCAGATTGCTTAACAGGGTTTTTATTGGCCTGATCATTCTTTTTACTTTTGCCCTGTATGGAAATACGATATTTAATTACTATTCGCTTGATGATTACCATATTTCCAGTAAGAATATGCTAATTAAAAAGGGAATAAAAGGTATCCCTGATATATTCACATCTTTATATGCATCTGAGGGCGGAATAGATTATGGATACCGCCCGCTGGTTCGTTCTTCCTTTGCTATAGAATATGAGATATTTGGGGAAAATCCATACGTTAGCCACCTTTTTAATGTTATAATATACCTTTTAGTGATCTTGCTTTTATACAAAATCCTAAAAAGGTTATTCAGGGATTACAGTTTGTTTTTCCCATTCTTTATAACCTTGCTTTTTTTGGCACACCCGGTCCACACCGAAGTAGTAGCCAGTCTGAAAAACAGGGATGTGATCCTGAATTTAGGATTTTGTTTACTGGCTCTGGATTTCCTTTTAAAATATGCTGATTTTAAGAAGATTAAATTTATTATCTGGGGCTTGTTTTTTTATATATTGGCCTTCTTATCAAAAGAAACAGCAATTATATTCCTGTTAGTTTTTCCTTTGGTCCTGTATTTCTTCACCAGTCTTTCACCAAAGAAGATACTGTATTGTTTCCTTGTATTATTGGGTTTCAGCTTGATCTCATTTATCTTAACACTTCCTCAAGTATATATACCGGAATTCAGTAGGGAGATGCGATTTACGGAAAACCCTCTTTCCTTCGATGATAATATCTGGAACCAGGTGGGTACAGGGTTTTATGTTTTGTTGTATTACTTGCGACTATTAATCTTTCCCCATCCATTGCTATATATTTATGCATATAATATGGTTCCCGTGGTTAACCTTGCAAATCTATGGGTGTTATTGTCTGTTGTTTTTCACATAGGAATTTTTATTATTGCAGTATATAAATTCCGGAATAAGCATATTCTTTCATTCATTATTATTTTTTATCTGATTACAATTGGCCCTTATTCCAATATCTTGATTTCCGTGCCCTGTATTATCGGAGAACGTTTTTTATTTGTTCCATCTTTACCCTTTTGTATTTTTATTGTCTATCTGATTTTTTATTTATTCAGATCAAAACCGGAAACAGGGAGGGTTCAAAATAAGAAACTTGTGCCTATTTCTGCTATCATCATCCTTCTCCTGATACCATATTTCATAAAGACATTTAAAAGGAATAAAAACTGGAATACTAACTATTCCCTCTATGCGGCGGATATGAAGTATCTGGAGAATTCTGTCAAGGCCAATGATCTACTGGCAACAGAATTGATCAGGAAAGTTAATATTGAATTAAGCAAACCAGTGGATGTCACCAAGTTTCTCAGGCCAACAATAAACAAAGCCATTAGTCATTGGGAAAAAGCTGTTGAAATTTACCCCGGACATTATTCATCATGGACAAACCTTGGAGTAGTTTATAACAGAATATATAAGGAGCATGAAAAGGCCATCGGGTATTTTGAAAAGGCACTTGAGGTCAAACCTGATCACGGAGTAGCAATATTTAATATGGGGCAGGCCTATGAGGCGCTTGGTAATATCAATAAGGCGATTGAATTATATGAAGAATGCATTGAAAGGGATCCCGATATCATCAATCCCAGGTCAAGATTATCCAATGTATATTTCAGAATGGGGGAATTCAAAAAAGCAATAATGTTGAACCAGGAGATCATGAAATTATATCCCATGGAACCACTTCCATATGTTAACTTTGGCAATTATTATTTCAATATTGCGGATACTGCTAAAGCCATCTCATTTTATGAACAGGCAGTCGAAAAAGGAGCACCTCCGCATGTAAGCCTTTTTCTTGCTAAATTCTACCATGATCGTAATAATATTGAAAAGGCAAATTATTACCGTCAAAAAGCCAGAAATAAACTGGCGAGAAATAAAAATCACTAATTGATGAAAAGTTACATCAAGGCAATCAGTTATTATCTGCCGGAGAAAGTACTGACGAACGAAGACCTGATGAAGGAATTTCCAGGTTTCAAGGTCAATGACATGACCCGGTTAACAGGAGTTTACCGGAGGCATATTGCTGCAGAAGAAGAAATAACCTCAGACCTTGCCGTAAAGGCTGCTGAAAAATTATTTGTTGAGCATTCAATTCATCCTGCTGATATTGATCATATTCTTTTTTGCACTCAGGGTGGAGATTACCTGACACCCACAACGGCATGCCTTATCCAGGACCGTTTGAATATACCAAAACATGCCGGAGCTGTGGATTTTAACCAGGGATGCACAGGGTTTATTTATGGATTAAGTATGGCAAAAGGCTTGATTGAAACAGGAACAGCAGGGAATGTGCTCCTGTTGACATCAGAAACGATAACTAAATTGATCCATCCTAAAGATAAAAGTAACCGTGCTATTTTTGGGGATGGTGCTGCTGCAACACTTATCTCAGGGGCTGAGAAAGGTACTGCCGGAATTGGTGATTTTGTTTTTGGAACAGATGGCAAAGGATATGATGCAATTATCATCAAGCATGGTGGTACCAGGTATCCATATCAAAAAGTAAAATCGATAGATTATACGGATCATTTTGGCAATGTGAGAAATGACGGATGCTTTTACATGGATGGTTCCGCGGTTTTTACTTTCTCAGTTGAGATTGTACCAAAATTGATAGATGAATTATTAAAGAGAACAGGAAAATCAGCGGATGATATTCATCTTTTTGTTCTTCATCAGGCTAACCAGGTGATCCTGGAATCGATCTTCAGAAAGATGAAATTGCCGGAGGAAAAAACTATCATCTATTTGAAAGAATGTGGAAACACAGTAGCTTCAACCATTCCCATTGCAATGAAACATGCTGTTGATGAAGGAAGAGTGAAACCAGGTGACAATGTTTTACTGGCAGGATTTGGAGTTGGCTTTTCATGGGCCGGCACTATTGTCACACTCTGATCACTAATCACTAACCACTAACCACTAACCACTAATCACTAATCACTGACTTCATCATTTCCACTCCTTCCTTAACAAGCTGGTTAATAGTATTTTCCCTGAGGAATGATTCTATTGGCCATCTAACACCGAATTGTTCATTTACATCTTTCTCAAGATTAACTGCCATCAGGGAATCAAGTCCATAAACAGCGATGGGTTTATCAGGATCAATTATTGCCGGGTCGAGATTACGTTTTTGGCTCAGCCAGTTCACCAGCCACTCTCTCAGGGATTCAACAGAATAGCTTTTTATACTTTGAACATGCCCTGGAGAAAGTTCCATTTTCCATTCGGAAATAATGTTAAGGTTATCGTTAAGGAAGTCTTTTTTACATGCTGATCGTTGTATTTTGCCGCTTGAGGTTTTGGGAATATTTCCTGTCCTTATCAGAATGATAGCATATGGCAAAATAGCATGTTCTTCCGCAATGGCTAAGCGAACAGCTTCGAAGACATCTTCTGTGTTGAGATTTCTCATATATGTTCTTTCCACTTCAGTAATAATGACCAATCGTTCTTCATCAGCTATATCGATGGAAAAGGCTGCTCCGGCATTTTCTTTTAAAGTGGGATGGCATTTTTCAACCGTCAACTCAATATCCTGCGGGTAGTGATTTGTTCCCCTTATGATGATTAGGTCTTTAAGTCTTCCGGTGATATAAAGATGTCCGTCTCTGATAAATCCCAGGTCACCGGTTCTGAGAAATGGTCCTTCGCCCGTGTCGGCGAGGTATGCCTGGAATGTATATTTGGTTTCTTCAGGGTTATTCCAGTAACCTTTGGCAACCGAAGGCCCCGATGTCCAAATCTCTCCGATTTCATCAGGTTCACATAAGGTTGACTTTTCAGGATTGGCTATGACTACTGTAGTACCCAGCCATGGATAACCACAACTGACAAAAATTCTGGAATCCGGGTCTTTCTTTGCTGGTTTGACTATATTTTGTGCGAGGGCTTTTATTTCTGCCTTGAAATAAATTGGTTCCTTACGGTAATTTCCTCCTGTGACCATCAAAGTTGATTCTGCCAATCCGTAACAGGGATAAAATTGACGGGGATGAAATGAATTTTTATTGAATTTTTCAGAGAATCTCACTAGTGTCTCTTTATGAATTGGATCAGCTCCACACCAGAATGTGGTAATATTGCTAAAATCAACACCCCTGGATTGTTCTGATGTAACTTTATTTGAGCAGTAATCATAAGCAAAGTTTGGTCCTCCTGCAGCGGTTCCTTTGTATTTCGAAATGGCTTTGAACCATTTATGAGGATATTGAAGGAAATTAACTGATGGAATGATGACATTTTTAAATCCCGTATAAATAGGTTGGATCAAACAACCTATTAGTCCCATATCATGAAAATTAGGAAGCCAGTTAACGCCTGTTGATAACCTGTTGAAACCAAATGACTGTCGAATATACTCGGAATTATGTAAAATATTAATATGGGAAATCATTACACCATTTGGTTGGCCGGTTGATCCGGAAGTATACTGCAGCATTGCCACATCATCAGGTTTAATATCGGGTTTAATCCATTTATCAGAAATACTGTCATTGATATCTTCATTAATCAGGAATGTGTATCTCTGCAAATATTGTTCTTCACTGAATATTGACTGAAGGTTATTAAATATCTTTCTGGTTGTAAAGATTATTGATGGCTCGGAATCAGAAAGGATGTTTTTAAAACGCTGGTTTGTCCTGTTTTTCCTTGGTGAATATGAAGGAACTCCGATAATACCGCTGAATATGCAACCAAATAATGCAGTTATGAATTCGATTCCGGTTGGGAAAAGTAAAAGCACACGATCACCTTGTTTACCAATTGTCTGTAAGTATGCAGAAACAGCCTTTACTCTGTTGAGCATATCACCAAAGGTGATGAAATTTGTTTCATTTTCTCCATCTTCCAGAAAAATATATAACAACTCATCATTTAATTCCTTACCTCTTTTTTCCAAAAGATCCACAAGTGTGGAAAATTGTATATTAACATCCTTATTTAGTGAAGTCAGGACAGGTAGTTCTTTGTTCATTTTCTCTAATACTGAATGCCTTAAATATTGCTTGGTATTAAATAATTTATGTCAAAGCTAAGTAATCTTCTTTTTCTATTTAAATGGGCTTGCTTTTAGTAACTCTTTACTGTTCTTATCCAAACCAAAAATATCTTCAATATATTTTCGTGGCCTTTTACCTTCATAAACCAAATTGTAGTACTGTAAATTGGATCCGTATGACCATATTGCGGCCAGTGTGCTCTTTGTTTGTTTTAGCGTTCTTAAGAATTTCCTTTTTAATATATCATCGTTATAAAGAGCATCCCAATTCTTCCTGACTTCCTTCATGAATGTTTCCCTGTTCATCCTATTATGTCTGAATACGATATCAACAAAGTCATAATATTGCCAGTCTTCCGGATAATTATTAAGAATGATCCTCCCGTCACCTGACAAACGGTTATACAAAGATGTACCAGGCAGCGGTGTAAGAATAGTAGCCTGTACAGCATCAATATCTTCGTTATTTATGTATTCAGTACGCATAGTCATCGTTTCCGGAGTGTCGGATTCCAGGCCATAAATGAATGCACCCAGAACACTTATACCGAATTTATGGATCTTCCGGAAAACCTCATGGTAATGGTCAATACCAATTTTTATGTTCAGTTTTTTATTGGTTTCTTCCAACTGATCTATCCGTTCCGATTCGATTCCAAGCAATACCATGATACAACCGCTTTTTGCAGCCAGCTCCAAAACCTCTTCATTATCTGCAAAGTTCATGGATGCAGAACAGAACCATTGTTTTTTAATTCCTCTCCCGATCATTCCTTTGAATAAGGCAATAGCCCTTTCCTGTGATTTCTTACCATAACCGATAAGGTTGTCATCAACAAAATAGAGTTTTTTTTGTTTTTTTGT
>JAUWGC010000147.1 GCA_030606625.1 Bacteroidales bacterium
CCGAGGAATAAGAAAGAATCGATCGTTATCCAAAATCCACCGGCCGGTTCAAAAGTTAAAAGACACAGGAAAATCTATGTCACTACAGTTGCCAAAATGCCGGAAAAAGTAGAAATGCCCAATCTTATTGATCTTTCCTTACGACAAGCAATCAACCTGCTTCATGCTAAAGGCCTTATGGTCAACAACTTGGAATATGTTACTGATTTTGCAGAAAATGCTGTTTTAGAACAGATATTTGAAAATGAAATCATTGAACCCTGCACGATAATTGAAAAAGGTTCAGTTATTGACCTTATTTTAGGGCTTGGAGATAATAGAAAAGTACCAGTGCCTTTTCTGATCGGATTAAAATACAATGAAGCACTATACGCCATATACAGAGCATCATTTAATGTTGGGTCCGTATACTTTCTGGATGGAAACGACATGCAGCACAACCGGGTGTATAAGCAGGGACCGGCTTGGAATAAACATGCATCACTTTTCCGGGGACAGCACGTCAGTATCTGGTTTCGTTCTGATGAAAATTTTGATTTTAACACACTTATTAAAAAATATCAACCTGATACCACATCAATAAATATATCACAATAGAGTATCATGTAATGTGACATAAGAAGTAGAAACCCTGCGGCTTCGCCGCAGGGTTTTAAAAATATAAAATATTAACAGATGAAAAACAAAATTTTGCTTTTTTTATTTATTTCAAGCATAATATCCACTTCATATGCGCAGGAGATATTGACAGGGCTTCAGCAAAACCCTGTGATAAAGCAGGAATTAAGAAAAAGAAAAATAACACAGTCCAATGAATCAGGCATTCGTAAACTGGAAACTCCTACTTCCATTCAACTGCCGTTCTTTGATGATTTTCACAATATTACTGTATTTCCGGATACAAATAAGTGGCTCGACGATTATGTTTTTATAAATGCCGATTTCCCATTTTACTCAGCCAATGTTGGAGCAGCTACTTTTGATGCCATTGACAATACAGGCAACCTTTACCCGGATGCAAGTACGTTTCCTTTTATCGCTGACCATCTTACATCTTTTCCTATACGTCTTGATTCTGTCTTGTTTCCGGAACCCGCAGCAATCACCCTGGCCGACTCGGTATATTTTAGCTTTTACTATCAGCCTCAAGGCAGGGGAAATAAACCGGAAAAATGGGATTCCCTTGTCTTGCAGTTTGGCCATTACACTGATGATTCTATTTTCTCTTATATAGAATACACGAAAGTTCCCATAAGTTCATATATAGAACCGGGTGACACCATTTTCCCATTCGATACCCTCTTTGCTCCATCCGGATGTAATCAATCCATGTATTTTGTTGCTTACGACACCCTTTATTATGATGATACCGTTACAATGCCCTGTGATTCCGTTTATACACCTAAAACAAAATGGTATTACATATGGAGTTCTCCAGGTATGCGACTGGATACTTTTCACCACAAGTTCCATACATATTGTAAACAGGTCCTCATACCGATAAAAGACAGTACAAGGTATTACCGCAAAGATTTCCAGTTCAGGTTTTTCAATTATGCCAGCTTAGCCAGCAGCTATGTACCCAGCTGGCGTTCAAACTGCGACCAATGGAATGTTGATTATATATACCTGAACATTGGAAGGTCGGAAAGTGATTCGACATACAGAGATATCTCCTTTGTTGAAAAGGCTCCGTCGATGCTGAAAAAATACCAGTCAATGCCGTATTCACAGTATAAGAACAACCCGACAAATGAAATGCAAGATTCAATACGGCTTTTCATCAGTAATCTATACAACGAAGCATTCAATACTGATTATGCTTATTATGTTTCAGAAGTGGGTGGCACATTCAACTTTTACCATGACGGTGGCGGTTGTAACCTGCCTCCGTTCTATGAATTCGGCTATCAGAAATGCGATGAAACCTGTGGCGCATCGCGCGCCTGCCCAACAGTTAATTTCATCTATCCCCTCGGCTTTGGAAAAGACAGTATATTACTTGAAGTAAAACATATCATCAGCGGATTCACGGCTGCTGATACGGTGGGAGATACTATCATGCTACAACAAAAGTTATACAATTACTATGCTTATGATGATGGCACTCCTGAATTCGGGTATGGTATAAACTCAGCCTTTGGCAAAGTTGCATACCGTTTTAAATTAAATATCAAGGATACTTTAAGGGCAGTCAGAATGTACTTTAACAGGACTGAAGGCAACGCAAATGACCAATATTTTGATCTTGCCGTGTGGAGAGATAACGATGGGGAACCGGGAGAGATCATTCATCTCAGTAAAGACATGAAACCAAAGTTCTCAGATAATCTATACCAAATTCAAATATACTATTTCGAGAACCCCGTTCCTGTAAATAGTGTTTTTTACATCGGCTGGATCCAATCCACAAGTGAAAATCTGAATGTTGGATTTGATTCATATAACGACGCCAGCAGTAATATATACTATAATGTAACAGGTGAATGGATTAAGACAAGCTATTCCGGGTCATTAATCATGCGACCTGTAATCGGTAAGAAATTTGATCCGGCAGGTATCATAAATGATCAGCCACTATCAAATGATTTGCTTGTTTTTCCAAATCCCAGTACAAACGGAAAGTTACACATCCGGTTACCGGATCATTACCAATACCGCATCCAAAGGGCCGAAACAAACATCAGTATCTTCAATGTATACGGGCAAATCATATTCACTTCACCCTATAAGGAAACGATTGATATATCAGGGCTTTCCAATGGCATGTATATCATCCGATTAAACTATAATAGCAACAAGCTGATATTTACCGGCAAGGTAATGGTCAGCCGGTAGTTAGGGCTGAATCAAAGCATACCGGAAAATGATGATCAATCATACCATTCAGGAAGAAGAAAACGAACTTTACGAACATTACAGGTTTGAAGTTGATAAGGGTCAAAGTATACTCAGGATTGACAAATTCCTGATGTACCACGTTGAAAATGTTTCCCGAAACAAAATACAAAATGCCGCCAAGGCAGGTAATATACTTGTTAATGAAAAAGCTGTAAAGCCAAACTACCGCGTAAGGCCAGGTGATATAATTACTATTGTCCTTGCTTACCCGCCCAGGGAAATTGAGATTTTTCCTGAGAATATTCCTTTAGATATCCTTTATGAAGATGAAGATATCCTGGTGGTTAACAAACCAGCAGGTATGGTTGTACATCCGGCGTTTGGAAACTATACGGGAACTTTAGTCAATGCATTAACATATTACCTGCGGCAAAAGCCGGAAATGGAGGATGCTTTTCCATTGCTCGTGCATCGTATTGATAAAGATACTTCAGGGATATTACTCGTCGCAAAAAACGAACTCTCACAAACAAAGCTTGCCAGGTTTTTTTATGACCATATTATTGACAGAAAATATGTGGCACTTGTCTGGGGTGATCTCAGTTCCGATGAAGGAACCATCAGGGGAAATTTGGGCCGCAACCCGAAGAACAGAAAAGTAATGTCCGTATTCCCTGATGGTGCGCATGGAAAAAACGCTGTTACACATTACAAGGTACTTAAAAGATACGGATACGTTACTCTCGTGGAATGCACTCTGGAAACCGGACGTACACATCAGATCCGTGCACATTTTCAATACATTAAGCATCCCTTGTTCAATGATAAAAACTATGGAGGAAATGTTATCCTGAAAGGCACTATCTTTTCCAAATACAAGCAATTTGTACAAAATTGTTTTAAAATACTCCCACGTCAGGCATTGCATGCCAAATCCCTGGGATTCAACCATCCCTCAACCGGTAAATTCATGTTCTTTGACTCGGAATTACCCGGTGATATGAAGGAAGTTATTGGGAAATGGGAGAAGTACAGTATGAGTTTAGATACTTGATACGAGATTCCAGATACTGGATAATTGTCACCGGTCACTGGTTACGAACAAGTCGACAGTCGACAGTCGACAGCCGGCAATTAGCTATCAGCCTTAAGCCGTTAGCTATCTATAATCACAGCTTAATAATTTTTTCCGGTGGATTTTCCATACCGTCCACATAATATTTTATGAAATACATACCTGCGCGGACATCATGGAGGTTGATTTGAAATCCTTTGGATGATTTTCCATTATTATCCAGGTTTTTTATTTTCCTTCCAAGGATATCAAATAATTCCACTTCAAGATTATTTATTTTCCGTCTTCCAAAATCAAGATACAGGTAATCATTTGCAGGAACAGGAAACATATTAGCTCCAACCCGGATGTATTTCATTTTTGTTAAAGTATCAGAAACATTATTTTTGACAATGATCAATGTTACATCATATGTTCCGTAATTATCATACCTTACCGGACCCGGTTCCTTTAAGATAGATGTTCCGGGCCGGCCACCTTCGAACACCCACTTCCATGTAGTAGGTTCACCGATCGAGAAATCAGTAAATTCAATATGGCTGCCAATAGTAATCCTGGTAGTATCCGCCAGGAAATCAGCAGTGAGGAGGTCACCATATCCAAAACCATTTAATTCTGAAATACCTGTATAATCAGGGTCAAGCCATGGCCTTAGCCTTGCGGAATCGGAAATGCCGTTAGATTCCCAGGAATAAGAAAATTTTCCATAATAGTCCGGTGCATCCAGGTTAGTACATGAAGCAAGTCCACCCGTAAGGGCACCAATAATCTGTCCATCATTATTAAATAATGGTGATCCTGATGACCCACCTTCCGTAACACCATGTCCGCTTTGTGTTGCAGCCCAAATCACTTTCCAGTATTTCTCACCGGGATCCGGGATCTGGCCATCGTAAGATGTTGATACAAGAGTGGTATTATATGTTGAGATCTTTT
>JAUWGC010000062.1 GCA_030606625.1 Bacteroidales bacterium
TATAATATTTTTTTATAATTTTACATGAGTAATTTCTTGTATAAACTTATTGAAATTTTGTTAATATGAAATTTATTGTATCCAGTTCGCTGTTATTGAAAAACTTGTCAGCTTTAAGTGGAGTGCTTAGTGCAAGTAATACCTTGCCAATACTAGATGACTTTCTTTTTGAACTGAATGATGAAACTTTATTGATTACTGCATCAGATCTTGAAACCACGATGACTGTGACCGTGCCCACTTCGAAATCTGAAGAACCAGGCTCAGTGACCATTCCGGCAAAGATACTGCTTGATACCTTAAAGACTTTTGCGGATATACCTGTCAGTTTTACCATCGACAAGGAAACACTTGGTGTTGAAATATCAGCAGGCGAAGGAAAATATAAACTGATAGGTCATAGCAGTGATGAATTTCCACAAGCTCCCTCACTTGAAGATGTTACCCTTCTAAAAATAAAATCTTCTCTTTTACTCGGGGCTTTTAATATGACAATTTTTGCAACTGGAACTGATGAACTACGACCGGTAATGTCAGGAGTGTTTTGCGAACTAACACCTGATAACATCACATTTGTAGCAACAGATGCTCATAAATTGGTTCGATACAGGAGAAATGATGCAACATCAGAAACTTCTGTTTCTTTTATTCTTCCCAAGAAACCATTGAACCAACTTAGAAATATTCTTCCCGGTGATGATTCTGAAGTCCGGATGGATTATAACCAGACAAATGTAGTTTTTACTTTTGACAATGTGAAAATGATGTGCCGCCTGATTGACGGGAAATATCCGAATTATGAAGCAGTCATTCCAAATGAGAATCCAAACGTATTGACCATCGATCGTTCTTCAATACTGAACTCAATCAAACGTGTTGCTATCTTTGCCAATCAGTCAACTCACCAGGTCAGGCTCAAATTGTCAGGAAAGGAATTAATACTTTCTTCTGAGGATATTGATTTTTACAATGAGGCAAAAGAACGACTCACATGTAATTATGAAGGCGAAGATATGGAGATTGGATTTAATTCCAGGTTTATTCAGGAAATGTTGAGCAATCTGAACACTGAACAAGTGAAGATTAAAATGTCAGCACCTAACCGCGCTGGTCTTATTTTACCTGTGGATACGAAAAATAAGGATGAAGATATCCTGATGCTTGTAATGCCTGTAATGCTTAATCAATAGATAAAATAAAAAGGGTGTGGATGGATAAATAAGCTCACTTTTTTATTTATGTGATCGCCTTAATGCAATGATTTCTGAGGCAATTTCCTCAATAGCTTTGCTTGTTACATTGATTCTCAGCCATTTAGGATGTCTTGAGAATATTTGTTGTGCATATATGCATTCTTTTCTGACAAACTCAGGATTAGCATAATCCTTGTTTATCTCCCCAAATCTTTCAAGTCTTGTCTTCCTCAAAACAGTCAGCCTTTCAGGATTTGTATATAGACAAAACACTTTATCAGGAGATACTTCAAATAAGTTCGAAGGAGGTTCTATACCATAAACAATTGGTACATTAGCTACAAACCATAGTTTAAAAGCAAGATATATACTTAATGGTGTTTTAAATGTCCTGGAAACACCTAGTAGAATAATTTCAGCTTTGTCCAGTTCATTAGTTCGCAATCCATCATCATGTTTAAATGCAAATTGCATAGCTTCAATCTGTCTGAAGTACGATTCATTAATTTTCCGGAAAAGACCGGGTTCGCCGGTAGGCGAATGAGATAACTGGTGACTCAGCCTATCCAGAAAAGGCCCCATAAGATCAATAGTATCTACATTGTTTAATCTCGCCATTCTGTATAGCTCTTCCCTGATCTCATCTTTGACTAAGGTATGTACAATAAATGCTTTGGCTTTTAATGCTTCATCAATTACCTGGTGAACCTGCTCAATAGTCCTTATTTCCGATTTTCTGATGATTTCGACCCTGGAACTTTGAAATTGGATCAGCGCTGCCCTTAATGCTTGCTCAGCAGTTCTTCCGGTTCCATCTGAAATAACAAATATTTGAGACATGTCATTCATTATTTTCCGGGGCATTGATTAACAATACTTTCTTTAATATACTTATCTTTATATGATTTGTCAAATGTTTTAGAAAATTCTTCTGCCAGTTTCTTTGCTTGCTTGTCGTAAGCTTCCTTATCTTTCCATGTATTCCTCGGATTAAGTATTTTCGCAGGTACTTTAGGACATGTTTTTGGAAAATGCAAGTGGAAGAGTTTATCTTCTGTATATTCAACATTTTCCAGATCCCCCGACAGTGCTGCATTAACCATAGCTTTTGTCAGGACTATATCTATTCTTTCACCGGTCCCGTATAAACCACCACTCCAACCGGTATTGATAAGGTAAATATTTACATTATATTTTTCCATTTTTTCACCCAGCATAGTAGCATATACATCAGGATTTCCCGGCATGAATGGTTGCCCGAAGAATCTCGAGAATGTTGCCTGAGGCGTGGTTACACCGGTTTCGGTACCTGCCAATTTACTGGTGTATCCCATCAGGAACCATAGCATGGCCTGATCGGCATTCAATTTTGAAACAGGTGGTAGCACTCCGTAAGCATCTGCAGTCAGAAAAAGAATTGTTGTGGGATGACCAGCTATTGAAGACTTTTTAAAATTTCTAAGATATTTAAGTGGAAAGGATGCTCTTGAATTAGGTGTTAATCGTTCATCATTATAATCTACTTTTCCGTCCGGGTAAATCATGGCATTTTCAATGATGGCTCCGTGATTCAGGTAATCATCTTTATGCATTACGGCATCGTAGATATCTTTTTCTTTTTCCGGATTAATATTGATCATCTTGGCATAACAACCATTTTCAAAATTTGTTATGCCATATTTACTCCAGCCATGTTCGTCATCCCCTAACAGAGCTCTTGACGGATCAGCGGATAAAGAAGTTTTTCCTGTTCCGGACAGCCCGAGCAACAATGCTGAATCTCCATTTTTTCCTTCATTAGCTGAACAATGCAACGGAAGAACATCTTCAAATGGAAGGTAATAGTTCATAACTGTGAACATCATTTTCTTAACACTTCCACAGTAAGCTGAGCCAACGATCACCCCGATCCTGCGGTCAAAATCCATAGCTACAATCATGTTGGATGTATTTCCATTGGGCAGCTTCCTTAACCTTCCTTCATATTTAGATGCATCCAGCTTATTATAAGGCAAATCCAATAAATAAAATCCTTTTTCATAGAATACACTACTTTGGATATCTTCCGGGACCGGCCTGAACATATTATCTGTAAAAAGTGCTTCGAGAGCATCAGAAGTAACAAACTTTATGGGTAAAGCAAATCTGATATCAGCACCAATAACCCTGTCAGTAACATAGATCTTTTCTTTTTTCGCTAAATATTCCAATGCTTCTTCAAAGATCATGTTAAAAGTTTCTTCATCAATGGGGATATTGTTCGGTGAAGTCCAGTCAATATTCTTTTCACTGTCAGCCCGTTTTACAATAACAGTATCCTTAGGGCTTCTACCGGTAGATTCAATAGGTGTCCAGGTAGCCAAAGCTCCGTTTTTTGCAATGATAGCTTCTCTGTTATCCACTGCTTCCCGGATCATTTCTGACCTTTCGATGTTATCAAAAACATTTTTATGAACTTTTACAACTTCTACTAATCTGCCTTTTAAATCCATATTATTACTTGTGATTTATTAATCGAATGAAAGATTTTATTTTTTCTGGTATAGTTATTTTTTGTCTTTTTTTCTTATTATTTCGGCTTGTGCTACAGCTAATCTGGCTATCGGCACCCTGAACGGTGAACAACTGACATAATCAAAATCCAGAGAGTTGCAAAATTTAATAGATGAAGGTTCTCCACCATGTTCACCACAAATACCAATTTTGATATTTTTCCTGGTTTTTCTTCCTTTTTCAACTGCCATCTTAAGTAATTGGCCTACACCTGCCTGGTCAAGTATTTCAAAGGGATCATGTTCAAGGATGCCTTTTTCCAGGTATATTTTCAGGAATTTACCAGCATCATCCCTTGAATAACCGAATGTCATTTGGGTCATATCATTGGTTCCGAATGAGAAGAATTCTGCAGATCTTGCGATCTCATCAGCGACGAGTGCTGCTCTGGGAACCTCGATCATTGTCCCAACAAGATAGTTGATCCTGTCTCCTCTTTCTTTAAAGACTTTTTCAGCGGTTGTTCTGATAATATCTTCCTGCATTGTCATTTCTTGCAGGGTTCCTGTAAGAGGGATCATGATTTCCGGTATAGCATTCACACCTTTTTGTTTTAAGTTCAAAGCAGCTTCAATGATTGCCCTGGCCTGCATTTCTGTTATTTCCGGATATGTATTACCAAGGCGGCATCCCCTGTGGCCAAGCATAGGATTGAATTCTGACAGTTCTTCTACCTTTTGCTTGATTGCTGAAGTAGTAATACCCATTTTCCTGGCTATTTCTTCCTGGCTTTCTTTTTCGTGCGGTACAAATTCATGCAAGGGAGGGTCGAGCAACCTGACAGTGACTGGCAGGTCATGCATAACTTTAAAGATACCTTCGAAATCTTCGCGCTGGATAGGTAATAGTTTATTCAATGCTTTTTTCCTACCTTTTTCATCGTCTGCAAGTATCATTTCACGCATAGTCATGATCCTGTCATCTTTAAAGAACATATGTTCAGTACGGCAGAGTCCTATACCTTTTGCACCGAAATTTCTTGCAACTTGTGAGTCATTTGGTGTATCTGCATTTGTCCTGACATACATCCTTGAATACTTTTCTGTCAAATCCATCAATTTGACAAAATCCCCATGCATTTTAGGCTCTATAGTAGGTGTCTTACCTTCATAGACTTCACCTGTTGTTCCGTTCAAGGATATCCATTCACCCTCCTTGTATGTTTTTCCATCGACATACATTATGCGGGTTTTATAATCGATTCTTATTGTGCCTGCGCCAGAGACGCAACATTTTCCCATTCCCCTTGCAACAACTGCTGCATGTGAAGTCATTCCACCACGGGCTGTAAGGATACCATTTGCTGAATTCATACCTTTTAGGTCTTCAGGAGAAGTTTCGATTCGTACAAGTATCACATCCTTGTCTTTGGCTGCCCATTCCTCTGCATCATCAGCATGGAAAACGATCTGTCCTGTTGAAGCTCCCGGTGAAGCAGGTAATCCCTTAGTAATTATAACTGCCTTTACTATTTCCTCAGGATCAAATACCGGATGCAGTAATTCATCCAGTTTATTGGGTTCCACACGCATTAAGGCTGTCTGTTCATCAATCATACCATTATCAAGCAAATCCATAGCAATCCGTACCATGGCAGCACAGGTACGTTTTCCGTTACGGGTCTGCAATAACCATAGCTTGTCTTCCTGGATTGTAAACTCCAGATCCTGCATATCGGTGTAATGATCTTCAAGTTTTTGCTGAAAATCATCAAGTTCTTTGTAAAGCTCAGGCATTCTTTCCTCAAGCGAAGGAAAATCTTTTATTCTTTCTTCTTCCGTGATATTGGCCAGTTTGGCCCAACGTTGAGACCCTTCTTTTGTAATTTGCAGAGGTGTCCTGGTTCCGGCAACAACATCTTCACCCTGAGCATTGATCAGGTATTCACCATTAAAGATATTTTCACCTGTGGCTGCATCTCTTGTAAATGCAACACCGGTGGCTGAGGAATCACCCATGTTCCCAAAAACCATAGCTTGGACATTGACAGCTGTTCCCCATTCTGCAGGGATGTTGTTCAATTTTCTGTATAACTTGGCGCGATCATTCATCCAACTGTCAAAAACAGACATGATAGATCCCCAGAGTTGTTCCCAGGGATTAGTGGGAAAGTCCTTCCCTGTATTTTCTTTGATGGCTTTCTTAAAACGGCTGACTATTTCCCTGAGATCATCAGTGGTTAGCTCGGTATCAAATACCAGGCCTTTTTCTTCCTTCAAGTCCTCGATGATCGCTTCAAAAGGATCAATATCTTCTTTGGAGGCAGGTTTCATGCCCATTACAACATCACCGTACATCTGTACGAATCTTCTGTAAGAATCCCAGGCAAATCGGCCACCTGATTTTTTGCCAATATCTTCAACGACTTCATCATTCAGACCAAGGTTTAAGATGGTATCCATCATACCGGGCATTGATGCCTTTGCACCTGAACGCACGGAAACCAGGCAAGGATTTTCCTTGTCTCCGAATTTTGTTCCCATGATCTTTTCAATATAATGAATGCCTGCTTCAACTTCAGGTCTGATGGCATCAATGGTTTTTTCTTTGCCAATATTGTAATAATCATTGCAAACATTTGTGGTAATTGTAAATCCTGGTGGCACGGGTACTTCAATGAGGTTCATTTCTGCAAGATTAGCACCTTTACCGCCAAGAAGGTCCTTCATTTTTGAATTTCCTTCTGCATCCTTGTTTCCAAATAAATAAACATATTTTTCTTTTGCCATGGTTTTGTACTCCTTTTTATTGTTTAAATATATTGGCTAAAGTTTATAATAGCATATAAGTTATTGTGTGTTATTGTGGCAAAAAAAGCCACTTAATCTCTAAAATACTAAAATTCACAAAATAAAAATAACGACGCTTGCTTGAACTATAGCCAAAGTATAATATATTATATTGATTATTAGCTGATTTATTTATAGATAAGGTTGCAAAAGTACAATAAATATGCTTCCCTCCCGGTTAATATAATGTGAAAATATTTTGATTATTTTGGTATAATACTGACTTTGGGAATGTGTTAAATTTTGTAAGTTTGTTGCCTTTAGTAAAAAGTTCTGAAGAACTTATTACGATAAATTGTTAAATTAGTTTGTGATTATTAATACAAATCTGAAAAATATATATGAATAAAATAATTGGTGTCAGATATGAAGATAAATATGTAATGGAGAGACGGATTCCTATAGTTCCAGGACATGTTGAAAAACTCATCAAGGATAAAGGATTGGAATTCTATATCCAGACGTCACCTAAAAGGGTATTTTCAGATGAGGCCTATGCTAAAGCCGGAGCAACTATTGCGAAAAACCTCGTCAATGTTCCTGTTATCTTTGGTATAAAAGAAATTCCCCTGGATTATTTTGAAACCGGAAAAACCTATGTTTTTTTCGCTCACGTTATAAAGGGGCAATCTTATAATATGCCCATGTTAAAAAAGATGATGGAACTGGAATGTAATCTGATTGATTACGAAAGGATAATAGATGATCTTGGCAGAAGAGTGATATTCTTCGGTAGGTTCGCAGGATTGGCGGGTATGATTAATTCACTCTGGTCTTTTGGATTGCGATTGAAATATTATGGATTTGAAACACCATTCCTGAAAATTAAACAAGCTTATAAATACAACTCTCTGGAAGATGCCAGGAAGGATATTCGTGAAGTGGGTTGTTATATTTCCGAAAATGGCCTTCCTCCGGAGCTGATTCCTCTGACCATTGGCTTTACCGGATATGGTAATGTGTCAAATGGTGCTCAGGAAATTGCAGGCTTGTTGCCCATAATGGAGATTTCCCCGGAAGAATTGCTGGAATTAAATTCCAGAAAAAAATTACCAGATAACCTTATCTATAAAATTGTTTTTAAGGAAGAACATATCGTTGAACCTGTTGATTCCGGACATGAATTTGAATTGCTGGATTATTATTACTATCCGGAGAAGTATCAAAGCCAGTTTGAAAAATATATTCCTAATCTGACCATCCTGATGAATTGTATGTATTGGGATGACCGTTATCCGAGAATTGTTACCAAAGATTATCTTGAACAATTGTTCAATGCAGGAAAGCCTAAATTAACAGTTATTGGTGATATTACATGCGATCAGGATGGCTCAATAGAATGCACTCATAAAGGGACAGAGATAGAAGATCCGATTTTTATCTATAATCCTTTTACCAGAGATTATAAGATGGGTTATGAAGGTGAAGGTATTCTGGATATGGCTGTGGATATCCTGCCAAGTGAACTTCCCAGGGAATCTTCAATTGCTTTCAGTGAGGCATTGTACAAATACATTTATTCAATAGTATCAGCAAATTACGGATCAACATTTGATCAACTTGAACTTCCCATGCCCATAAAAAAAGCACTGATCCTGCATAATGGTGAATTGACACCTGATTACAGATATATTGAACAATATTTATAAAAGAAGAGCTATATATTTTTATATTAATTGAAATCATTTAATCTTGATGTTTATGAAAAAAGTATTAATTCTTGGTGCAGGTATGATTGTAAAGCCAATAGTTACCTATCTTTTAAGCAAGGATTATAATGTCACAGTAGCAACCAGAACGAAATCAAAAGCCGATGCGATGATTGCAGGCCACCCAAATGGCACTTCTTTGGCCTGGACGGTTGACGATGAAGATACCCTGGATAAGCTTATTGCTGATCATGATCTTACTGTGAGCTTGCTTCCGTTTGCCTATCATGTGATGGTGGCAAGGAAATGTATTGAGCATAAAAAGAATATGGTAACCACATCCTATGTTAAACCGGAAATGAAAGCATTGAATGAAGCCGCAAAAAAAGCGGGTATCATTATTTTGAATGAAATAGGTGTGGATCCGGGTATTGATCACATGTCAGCTATGCGCATTATTGACAATGTCCATAAAAGGGGAGGAAAAATTGAGGAATTCTACTCATTCTGTGGAGCATTGGTGGCTCCCGATATGGATAAAAATCCATTTAATTATAAGTTTACCTGGGCGCCCAAAGGAGTAATTATGGCCAGTAACAATGATGGAAGATATTTGAGGCATGGAAAGGAAATTTATGTCACTTCTGAGAACTTGTTTAAAGATATTATTAAAGTTGATTTTCCTGAGGTTGGTGAGCTGGAGGTTTATCCGAACCGGGACTCATTGCCATACATTGACGTATATGGCATACCTGGAACAAAAACCATGTTCAGGGGAACTTTCCGGTATGATAAGTGGTGTGAAGTAATTGACGCCATGAAGGCCATCAATCTTTTATCATATGAGAAAATGGATGTTGAAGATATGACCTATGCTGATTTTATGGCTAAGATGGCAGGCGTTGACAATAAAGAAAATATCTGTAAAAAGGTAGCCGGTAAACTAAATATTCCTGAAGATTCCAATCCGATTGTTGCCATGGAATGGTTGGGCCTCTTTTCTGATGAACCCATCAATCGTACTGAAGATTCCCCATTTGAGATCGTTTCTGATCTGATGATCAGCAAAATGATGATTAAAAAAGATGAAGAAGATATGGTGGTTATGCAACATACTTTTTTGGCCAGTTATCCTGACGGGACAAAGGAAGTGATCAAATCAAGAATGCTGGATTTTGGCACTCCTGAAACTGATACTTCAATAGCAAGGACCGTTGCTTTGCCCGCAGCATGTGCTGTTGATATGATCCTTGAAGGAAAGATCAATATCACAGGTGTGTATATTCCGGTCGTTCCTGAAATATATAACCCGATACTGGATCAGCTTGAAACCCTTGGAATCGAAATGGTTGAGGAATACGGACTGTCTGAGGATGAGAATATTCAGTAATTTGTTACTTTTCAGGTTAACCAGATTTCAGAAATGTCAGTTTTACTATATATAGTAATCATAGGTTTGATCCTTTACCTTCTTTCTTCCTGGATAAGGAGAGCTTCCTCACATAAGTCGGATAAACATTCAAATCCGGAACCAAACAGAGCCAGAAGAAAAAGTGGATACGGGAAATGGATTGGTGGAGGGCTGGGCTGGGCCTTTGGCGGACCAATAGGAGGGATACTGGGCTTCGTGTTTGGTTCAATGTATGATGGTATGCAAAGTGGCAAATACGAGGTCAGAAGTACTCAGGTTGGTGACTTCAGTGTTTCACTTTTAGTGCTGGCAGCAGCTGTTATGAAAGCAGATGGTAAAGTCCTGAAATCAGAGTTGGAATATGTGAGGAATTTTTTTGTAAGACAATTTGGAGAAGAGGAAGGGAATAATAAAATCCTTTTGTTGCGAGAGATAATGAAGCAAGAGATCAATGTCCGGGATGTCAGTCTTCAGATCCGGCAGTATATGGAATATCCCTCACGTTTACAGCTGCTTCATTTTCTGTTTGGTATTTCGTCAGCAGATGGCAGTTATCATGCTAACGAAGTTGAAATGATCCGGAGCATCAGTGGATATCTGGGTATCCGGCAGGCTGATTTTAACTCCATCAGGGCAATGTTTGTGAAAGATACAGATAGTGCCTATAAAATATTGGAAATCACCAATGATGCTTCAAATGAAGAGGTGAAGAAAGCATACCACAGGATGGCAATTAAATACCATCCCGATAAGGTTGCACATATTGGTGAAGATGTCCGGAATGCAGCAAAGGAAAAATTTCAGAAGTTGAATGCTGCATATAGAGAGATTAAGAAGCAAAGAGGGATGAATTAACAATGAAGATCGAAGATTGAAGATTGAAGAATGAATTATGAGAAACAATATATCAATAACTGGTGAATAATAGTGTATAACCTAAAACCCAATTAATTATGAGAACAGTAGTTAAATTATTTAGTAATGTTAAAATTCCTATTCTTTTTTTTGTTTTATGCATTATCATGGTCAGCTGCGCTCCCGGGAATGAAAAATTCGATGTTGAACCTGCAGGATTTTGGGCAGGGCTTTGGCATGGCTTCATAAGCTTAATTACTTTTATCATCAGCTTGTTTAATGATAAAGTAGATATCTATGAGGTGAATAATGCAGGTAAATTATATAACCTTGGTTTTATCATTGGAATTTTCTGTTTTTATAGTGGAAGTGCCAAATCGTCTTGTAAACGTAAGAAGAAGTAATTTTAGTTACATAGTCTGTTTTAATCAAAAAACTTCCAGGACACGCCGAACTTGAATGCAGCATCCTGCATGGGATAATGAGGAACCGTGTAGTATCTATAATCTCCAAAGAGGGAAGTAAGATTACGGTATTTAAGGAATAACCGTGCCCGTTTGATCCTCAGCATAAAATAAACATCTATATAGAAATAATTACCGATTTCTTTTTCATTCTGAAGATAAAAGCTTCTGAGGGCTGGCATATAGGCATTGGCAAAATAATCCGTATTGTAAAAAACATCAATTCCTGGCTGAATGGTGGCGGCATGATTAAAAACAGGTGTTGTAAAAATGAAAGATACGTGTGCCATGAATTCAGGAAGCCTGAGTACATCCTTGTTGGAAGATGCCTGATAGACAAATTTATTTAAAATACCGAACTTGCCTAATTGAAAATCTTTAAACAGAAATGCTTTGATCACATTAAATGAGTTATTCTCCTGCCTGGGTATTGCTGTTGCATCAAAATAGACAAAATTATTTATCCGGCAATAATCAAAGCCCACCTTTAATCTTCTCAAATGATAGGACAATCCTGCCTTTTGATAATTCTGTTTGCTAAATGAATTATTCCACCTGAAATTATTGGATTCATAATGCTGACAAAAATAGGGGGGGGCTTGCCTGGAAATTTCTGCATTGATAGCAATTTCCCCTTTATAATTATTGTCCATGCCAAACCGGCGGCCAATGGAAATAGAGCCGTAATAGTCACCATCAATATAATTTCCGAAAGCATATCTGGCATTAACAGAAACATTATAATAATTAAGGAAATTCCATCTGAATCCTCCTGCTGGCAGCCACTGCATAAAATACATTTTTGGCATGTAGCCTGCCAATTCAATATACCGATTATGAATTCCCAGGTATAAATAGAAAGGTCTTGTCAGGATAGTATCGTTATAGCCAAGGTTGGACCATGTAAGTTGATTTTCAATTTTGAACAGGTAAATAGAGTCTAATGTTTTTGTTGAATCATTATAAATATTGGTATAAAAACCTGATGCCGGATTATAATCAATATATTTTTGTATTTGTTTGATCTGGTAATATGAGTGTGTTATTCTACCCAGGTTAACTGTTTTTTTTGATGGATTTTTAGAACCTGGTGGTGAGAGGTTGAGATATTGATTGATAAAGAAGCTGTTTTCCTTGATATTGTTTTCAGCATCGGTAAGATTGACGGGAAATAGCTGGCGATCAGTTTCCATATTATATTCAAAGAGGCTGTCATTATGGATTCCACCATTTTCCTGGACATAAACTTTATTATGTGTATAATTGGCAAGTATGCCATATCTACTGTTATTCGTATAAAATTGCCCGGTTAATGCAAGAGTTTTATCATCTGCTTTTTGCCTGTCATAGTATCCGGGTGAAAAGATGTATCGGGCATTTATTCCAACATTAAAGTTTTTAATGATCTTACGATGAAATTTCAGGCGGAATAATTGTTCTTTTTTAGCACCCATCACATAAAAAAGCTCAGAATAGGGATCTGTAAGGCGGTAATATTCCGTATTTATATTGGAATAGAGGTATCTGTCAAAGGAGTGAGCTCCAAAATCAAAGATATGTGAGATGTAAGGATTGAAGATCAGATTATCATATGCCAGGCCGATATTTCCCAGGTTGGCATAGAAAGGATTCGATTTGTAAAGAGGGTTATAGTTCTGGAAACCGGTAAGCGACATATTAATTGGATGCAATTTTCCCAGAGCCAGGCTATCGATATTATTATAGAAAAAAAGTATACAGGAGGTATCTTTAGATGTAATGATAGTATCGCATTCTTGAGCCAGGGAGTGACTACTTAAGAACAATGCGGCGAGGATGATTAATAACTTATTTTGATACCTCAGCATGTATATTTGAATATTTAAGATAGCAGGAGAACGGGTTATGATAGTGTTTATTTTTCAAAAATAAGAAAAATAAGGTTTTGGTGGGCAGTAAAAAAAACCCGGCCAATAATGACCGGGTTTAATAAAGTTGGCGATGACATACTCTCCCACAATAGCAGTACCATCTGCGCTGGTGGGCTTAACTTCTCTGTTCGGAATGGGAAGAGGTGGGCACCACCGCTATAATCACCATAAGGTTTTGAATATTATAATGACATATAAGAGAAAGAAAATACAAAAGCAATCTTGGCAATCTATCATCCAAGTAGAAAGAATACGGGTAATTAGTACTACTCGGCTTTGACATTACTGCCTTTACACCTGTAGCCTATCAACGTCCTAGTCTTGAACGACCCTTAAAGGAAGCCTCATCTTGGGCTAAGTTTCGTGCTTAGATGCTTTCAGCACTTATCTCATCCATACATAGCTACCCTGCGATGCAGCTGGCGCCACAACAGGTACACTAGAGGTACGTCCAACTCGGTCCTCTCGTACTAGAGTCAGGTGCCCTCAAGCTTCCAACGCCCACAACAGATAGGGACCGAACTGTCTCGCGACGTTCTGAACCCAGCTCGCGTGCCACTTTAATGGGCGAACAGCCCAACCCTTGGGACCTTCTCCAGCCCCAGGATGTGACGAGCCGACATCGAGGTGCCAAACCACTCCGTCGATGTGAGCTCTTGGGAGTGATAAGCCTGTTATCCCCGGAGTACCTTTTATCCTTTGAGCGATGGCCCTTCCATTCGGAACCACCGGATCACTATGTCCTACTTTCGTACCTGGTCGACTTGTAAGTCTCACAGTCAAGCACCCTTGTGCCATTACACTCTATGCACGGTTACCAAGCGTGCTGAGGGTACCTTTGAAAGCCTCCGTTACTCTTTTGGAGGCGACCACCCCAGTCAAACTACCCACCAAACACTGTCCCCCGATAAATCGGGGTTAGGCACCAGGGAAGAGAAGGGTGGTATTTCAAGGTTGACTCCACGAAACCTGGCGGCTCCGCTTCAAAGTCTCCCACCTATCCTACACATCACTTACCCAATGTCAATATTAAGTTGTAGTGAAGGTTCACGGGGTCTTTCCGTCCCGTTGCGGGTATCCGGCATCTTCACCGGAACTACAATTTCACCGAGCTCGTGGCTGAGACAGTGCCCAGATCGTTACACCATTCGTGCAGGTCGGAACTTACCCGACAAGGAATTTC
>JAUWGC010000190.1 GCA_030606625.1 Bacteroidales bacterium
GCATTCTTTAAGAGTTAGTCGTGAATCGTGAGTCGTGAGACGTGAATCGTATCCTAATGCCAACCCCCCTACTCCCTACTCCCTACTCCCTACTCCTTACTCCTTACTTCTTACTCGTCACTGACCAAATATACATAATTAATCTTTTATACAGTCAAACCCAAAAATAACGTTCCGGATGTTTTGATGTTAAATGCGTTATTGCTAAGTTTGCAGCCTCAAAAAAAAAATGATGGAAAAGGTAACTATAGACCAAAAGTTAGAATATAAGATAAAAGACATTTCCCTTGCCGATTATGGCCGTAAGGAAATAGAAATTGCCGAGAAAGAAATGCCCGGCCTGATGTCCCTTCGAAAAATATTCGCTGATCAAAAGCCCCTGAAAGGAGCACGGATCACAGGATCACTACACATGACCATCCAGACTGCAGTTTTAATTGAAACCTTTATCGCGTTGGGGGCAGAAGTTCGTTGGGCAAGCTGCAATATCTTTTCTACGCAGGACCATGCTGCTGCAGCTGTCGTCAGGGATTCAAAAATATCAATCTTCGCGTGGAAGGGAGAAACACTGGAGGAATACTGGTGGTGTACCAATAAAGCTCTTTCTTTCCCGGGTGACAAAGGGCCTAATCTGATTGTCGATGATGGTGGTGATGCTACACTTATGATGCATTTGGGTTATGAAGTTGAAAACGATCCTTCGATTCTGGATACAGTCCCTGATAGTGAAGAGGAAAAGATGCTTCTTAAGCAATTGAAAGAAATATTCAATAAAAATCCCGATAAATGGCACAGGGCAGAAGTAGATTTAAAAGGCATTTCTGAAGAAACAACAACAGGTGTTAACCGCCTTTATCAAAGGAAGGAAAACAAAACCTTGCTCGCACCGGCCTTCAATGTAAATGATTCAGTGACGAAGTCAAAATTTGACAATCTTTATGGATGCCGGGAGTCACTTGCCGACGGTATCAAAAGAGCAACCGATGTTATGATTGCAGGCAAAGTAGTTGTGATATGTGGCTATGGCGATGTCGGGAAAGGATGCGCCCATTCTATGAGAAGTTTTGGTGCCCGTGTGATTATCACCGAAATCGATCCGATATGTGCTTTACAGGCAGCAATGGAAGGTTTCAAAGTAACAACTATGGAAGATGCATTACCGGAAGGTAATATCTTTATTACTGCAACCGGCAACAAGGATGTAATAACTGCTGAGCACATGGCCAAAATGAAAGATCAGGCAATAGTCTGTAATATTGGTCATTTCGACAATGAGATTCAGGTTGATAAACTGAATAGATGGCCTGGTATCAAGAAAGTAAATATCAAACCTCAGGTCGATAAGTTTATTTTTTCCAATGGCAATTCTATGTTTCTCCTTGCTGAAGGACGACTTGTGAACCTTGGCTGTGCCACAGGACATGCTTCATTTGTTATGAGTAATTCGTTCTCAAACCAGGTTTTAGCCCAAATTGAACTCTGGAACAATGATTTCGATTTAGATGTATATCGCTTACCAAAACACCTCGACGAAGAAGTAGCAAAACTACACCTGGATCATATAAACGTGAAACTTACAAAACTCACAAAAGAACAAGCTGATTATATTGGTGTACCTCTTGACGGCCCTTATAAAGCCGATCATTACAGATATTAATTGGTTATATACAGTAATTGGCCATCATATGTAGCCCTGTACTGTATCAATTGTACATTGGCAGGACCATCAACCGGAGAGCCATCAATGATCTGAAAAGTTGATACGGTACATGTATCCATAACAAAAGGTAAATCAACTATCAGCTTAGTGCAGCCATAACTATTACAACATTCATCCGGCAAATAAGGCGGTTTTCTGTCATAAGCTTTAAATTCATCCTGATAAAGGCGGTATACTATTATGCCACGACTGGGTGGATTAGCTATAAGATATAACCAACCACCAACAACGTTCAAATTTTGATACTCTGTGGAGTTCGGATCGATAGTTATGTTCACATAAGCCTGGGAAATATTCTCATCATCCTCCTTCTTACACCCCGAATGTAACAAAATCACCGTCAAAACAATATAACTGATAAAACAATATCTGTAATTATTAATTAACATCCTGGTCATAAATATTATTTTTTCCAAACGTAAAAGTAAAAATATTATTTTATTCCTTACTTTTGGAATATTATTATCAGGTAAAACACCCTGAATATTGGGTTGAAAATTTATACTTTTAAAATAAAAATTTTTCGATATTTAATTGTTTTACTCTTCGGTTTGCTGGTGCTTTTAATGGCCTGTAAATCCTTCGAGCTGACAAAACAGAGGAAGTATGCCAAAAGGCAAGATAAGATCATGATCAAACAGCTTAGGAGAGATTACAAATTTGCTTTAAAACAACATCATAAGCTCCAATCAGATGCAACCCTGAAAATGATGAAGAATTCCAAAAAAAGATTCAGGAAACTTAACAATTTCAGGGAAAAATCATTTTTCGGAAATCTATCGGGTTGCAAAAAAACCAAGTCAGAAGAAGCGAAAAATGACTAATGATTGTTTACATAGCAGATATTTTTTTCCTCTAATTAATATCTTTCTCATATACTTGCTTATCAGCATTTTCAATTTTACCTATGCTCAGGAATCACTG
>JAUWGC010000137.1 GCA_030606625.1 Bacteroidales bacterium
CCCACACATTCTCAAGAACATATCCAAACATCCACAAAGCAAACATATTAAAGAATACATGGGAAAAGCCGCCATGCATAAACATATAAGTTATTAACTGAAATGGCTTGAATTTTTCTGAAGCAAAGTAATGAAGCCCAAGAATATCTGTCAAATCAATATTCTTGCTGAGGGCAATCGTTGCCAGGAAAAACAACACATTGATTATGAGCAGGTTTTTGACCACAGGTGGTAACATTCTGAATCCCCTGGGCCTGTATTGTTGTTCTGAATACATTTATTTAAACATTTTTTCAATTTGATCAATTGTAATTATTGAAATGATCTTGTGTCCTCCCGGTGATACTTCAGTTACGCTACAAGCAAATAACTCGTCGATCAGTTTTTCCATTTCTTCCTCTTTAAGCGGTTTTCCGTGTCTGACGGCCATATTCGCAGCCATAGAACGGGCAATGTTTATTTTATTATTAAGATTCAGGTCCACAAGGTTTTTCTTGTAATTTTCCAGAACATTCTCCATCAGTTGTTGTAAATTCCCGTCATGTATTTCTGAAGGTGTGCCATTGATGATAAAAGTATTTTTTCCCAATTGGTTTATTTCGAATCCCAGAATTTGCAAATCATCTTTAATTTCCTTGATAATTTCCGCATCGCTGGTTGAGAAGGATACGTTCTGGGGAAAAAGTTCCTGTTGGGAAACAGATTTTCTTGTATTGAGATATTCAAGATATCTTTCATATAGGATCCTTTCATGTGCCCTATGCTGATCGATCAACAAAATGCCTGATTTAACCTTACTCAGGATAAACTGGTTATTGAACTGGAATATGATCTTTTTATCCTTATCGGATGAGTATTCTTTGGGAAGAATTGATAGTTCGGGCTGTACCTGGGATTTAAGGTCAGTCAGTTCTTTGCTATGTCCTTCATAAAGCTTTTTCCAATGCTCTTTGTTTGTTTTTTGTCTTCCGGTAGGTTTTTGTGCAGGTCTCCCCGGTGATTTGACATCGAAAGGATTATATTCACTGTGTTCTCTGTGAAAAGGATTTTTTATCGGCTGACCTTTTTTAGGTGGTCCTAAATCCAGACTTTGTTCAACATCAAAATCAATGGTCGGAGTAATACTGTGTTTGCCAAGGGATTGTTTAATAGTAGTTCTTAAAAGGGCATATAAAAGTTGATTATTTAGAAAGTTTACTTCAGTTTTTGTTGGATGGATGTTAACGTCGATGTCTTTAGGATCTACTTCAATGTAAATGAAATATGTAGGAAAGGTATCTTTTGGCAATAGCTCCTGAAGTGCATTCGCGACAGAATGATTAAGATAGGCATGTTTGATGAACCGCTTATTTGCAAAGAAATATTGTTCTCCTCTTGTTTTCTTGGCATACTCAGGTTTACCGATATAACCTGAAATTGTGATTTCATTCGTTTTTTGTTCAAGAGGAATGAACCTTTCTCTGTATATGTTTCCGTATAAAGCGATGATTCTTTCCAGAAGAGTGCATTTATTTAGTTTAAAAAGTTGTTTGTCATTATGTTGGAGTGAAAAAGATATTTTATTATGTACGAGTGCCGACCTGTGAAATTCTTCAATAATATGCCTTAGCTCTGCAGAATTCGATTTGAGAAAATTCCTTCTGGCCGGTACATTAAAGAAAAGGTTTTTTACAGATACGGATGTACCATCGAGACAATTTAATGGTGATTGACTCTTTATTTTTGAACCTTCAATTACGATCACACTTCCGAGTTCATCCCCGACTCTTTTAGTCCTGAGTTCAACCTGTGCAATTGCAGCAATCGATGCCAGGGCTTCTCCTCTGAAACCAAGAGTTTGAATAGCGAACAAATCGTTAGCTTCCTGTATTTTGGAGGTTGCATGCCTTTCAAAACATAATCCTGCATCGGCTTCTGACATTCCACATCCGTTATCGATCACTTGTATAAGGGTTTTACCTGAATCTTTTACGGATATTTTGATTTCCGTTGCACCGGCATCGATGGCATTTTCAAGTAATTCCTTAAGCGCTGAGGCAGGACGTTGAATAACCTCACCAGCAGCAATTTGATTGGCTACTGAATCCGGAAGTAATCGTATTATATCAGACATCATCTAATAAAAAAAGAAAGAAAATTATTAATAAAATCTGTAAAAAAGATAAGATATACAAAAAATAGAATGACAGACAAATATATTATAAACTTGATTGTATGTGCCTTTTGATCTGTAGTTCCATGGTTTCTTCTCCAAGTCCTGTTTATATCTGCCCTGAGGTCTAACTTGATATCATCACCAGTTTTTTCTTTTCCGATATTACTGAGTTGCTTTCTGCGTTTTTCCAACTCCTCTTTCTCCTGATCCCAGTATATTGGCTTATAATCAAATTGTTTTGGTTTGGGCCGTCTGGAAAATACGATTTTCATACTTGTCTCATTTCTGCAAAAATACTCATTAATTTTATAAAGTTAATTTTGTTTTTTAATTTTGATTGGAGGAAAAGTCGTGATTAGTGATTAGTGATTGGTGGTTAGTGATTGGTGACCATTTCACTTTTTACGATTCACTAATAACAATTAATAACATTTTTCTGACTTTAAAATTAAATGGTACAAAAAAATGAGTAATAACAATCCTCTTGACAAATTGATCGTTGTTGGTGACAGGGTATTGATCAAACCCAAAACTTCATCACAAAAGACCAAGGGAGGGCTGTACCTTCCGCCGGGCTATAAGGAAAAGGAAGATATTCAGACAGGATATGTCGTGAAATGTGGTCCCGGGTATCCGATTCCACTCCCATCGGATGAGCATGATGAACCCTGGAAAAAGGGTGATGAAAAAATCCAATATGTTCCTCTTCAGGCCCAGGAAGGCGACCTGGCAATTTTTTTACAGAAGGGAGCAATCGAAATAGTCTACCTTGATGAGAAATATTATATCGTTTCGCAGCATTCAATTCTGCTGCTGGAAAGAGACGAGTCATTATTTCAATAAACAGGGTTTATGCCTTCGATAAAATAGGAAATCTGACCTTTGCAAGGTAAAATGCACCAAAGAACAGGAGATTATAAAATAATCCTCCCAGCAATTCATTAACAAAGAATGAGATACCTATCGAGCTGTTATTGAAAAACACCAGCCCTGCCAGGTAACTTTCCATCAATCCTGTAAAATTCTGCGGATATAAAGGATTTCCAAGCCACGCAGCGAAATTTGTGATCAGAAAGAATAAAACTGATGAGGATAAAGATCCTAAAACAATAGTCCCGGCACTTAACCTGCTCCTGATTACCAAGCCAATGGTAACTGTAATAGCGAAGCAAAGGTAAACTGCGATCATTGTACCGTGAAATCCGATGATAATGTCGCTGATAAATAAAGCTGCAATAGGAACAAAATACGCCAGGTATTTCCTGTTTAGATAAGCACCTCCGAAAAGAGCAATTGCAGCAATAGGGGTGAAGTTAGGCCAATGAGGCACCAACCGCATAAAAGCACCGAAAAGTATAACAGATAAAATAAAAATGAAACGTGGGGTAATCAACTTTTTATTCATGTTTTTCTATTATTTGTTGCTGGCAAATTTAATAAAATCAAAATTAATCAGCCTGGTTATTGATTTTTTTTTAAAATTATTTATTAACAGAAAATTGGATCAGTGACCAGTGATCAGTGACCAGTGATCAGAACAATGACATTTCCCTTGTCTTGAACTATGAATTACTGCACAAATCATACAGGATAAATAAGTATTTTTACAAAATAACTCTAAAACATTATTTAAATGAGGAATTTGTTTTTGTTAATTATAATTGGTTCAATGATCTTTTTAACTGCATGCAATACAATGAAAAGACATGTCGACATTATTGTTCATAACGCTGTGATTTATACAGTTGACAGCATATTCAGCATAGATGAAGCAATGGCTATAAATGATGGAAGGTTCGTTGAGACGGGGGATAATGAAAAGATATTAAGTGAGTATGATGCTGATATGGTTATTGATGGAAAAGGATTGCCGGTTTATCCGGGATTTATTGATGCCCATTGTCATTATTACAGTTATGGGCTGGGTTTGCTGAAAAAAGCTGATCTGTCCGGTACAGGATCATTTGATGAGGTATTGGATATTATGCAAGAACACAGGGAAAAACAACCGGGTGAGTGGCTGGAGGGACGTGGTTGGGACCAGAATGACTGGGAAGTGAAGGAATTTCCGACTAAAGAAAGGCTGGACCAGCTATTTCCGGATATTCCGGTTGTGCTTACAAGAGTCGACGGGCATGCTGCCCTGGTGAACAGTGAAGCATTGAAAAGGGCCGGAATTACCTCAGAAACTCTGATACGGGGAGGTAAAATAATTATAAAAAACGGCAAGCTGACAGGGTTATTGATAGATAATGCCATAAATTTTATCAGGGATATTATCCCTGAGATAGACAGGAAAAAACAAGTTTCTGC
Source organism: Bacteroidales bacterium (assembly GCA_030606625.1). Taxonomy (GTDB): domain Bacteria; phylum Bacteroidota; class Bacteroidia; order Bacteroidales; family B18-G4; genus JAUWGC01. The sequence goes on from JAUWGC010000137.1 coordinate 4,469, forward strand.
CTTGTTGCAAGCCGAAAAAAATTGTTTCTCGGTTGGGTTAACAGGTATTGTTGATGCCTGTTCGAAGAAAGATATTATTGAATTAATAGATTCATTACAGCAAGAAGGCATACTGAATTTGCGAATCAACTGCATGATGGATTCAACAAAGGAAAACTTTGAAACGTTCTTTGAATCAGGCATATATCAGACTGAACGGTTGAAGGTCAATGCTGTTAAATTATTTGCAGATGGGGCATTAGGTTCCAGTGGAGCCTGCCTTTTAGAGCCATATAATGATGATCCCGGGAATTATGGTATCATGATCTATGAACCGGACTATTATCGTAATATCTGTGAAAAGGCATATGAAAAAGGCTTCCAGGTTAACACTCATGCGATTGGCGATTCAGCAATAAGAATGATCCTGGAAATATATGGAGAAATACTGAAGGGCAAGAACGACAGGCGATGGCGGATTGAACATGCCCAGGTAGTGGCCCCGGAAGATTTTGAGAAATTCGGTAAGTATTCAGTGATCCCATCTGTTCAGGCAACACATGCTACTTCCGATATGTATTGGGCAGGGGAGAGGCTTGGAAAAAAAAGGATAAAAAACGCATATGCATATAAGAAATTACTGGATCAGAACGGATGGCTTCCCAATGGTACGGATTTTCCTGTTGAACAGATAAATCCCATATTGACATTTTATGCATCGGTTGCAAGGAAAGATCTGGACGGATTCCCGGAAGGGGGATTTCAGATTGAAAATGCTTTGAACAGGGAAGAAACATTAAGATCCATGACGATATGGGCCGCAAAAGGCAGCTTTGATGAAAATGAAAGAGGCAGTATCGAACCAGGAAAATATGCGGATTTTGTAATTCTTGACCAGGACATGATGACTGTTCCGGAAGAAGAAATTCCCAGGACCAGAGTGCTGAATACTTTTTTGGGTGGGGAAGAAATATATAATTTGTTGAATGAGGAGTAATTTAGTTCAAGGTTGATAAATATAATCAACTCCAAACACATCCATGAAGTCCTTAAAAACAGCAATTTTCTGTATTCTGTATTTTTCCAATTTCCGGATTATTTTTTCGATTGGCCTGGGATCTGTAAGGTATTTCTGTTTTTTCGAATAAAATTTATCGGCATAACATATTATTTTTTCTTCAAGGGTAATAGGTATCATGTCGCGTTTTGGGAGAGGCAGATTATATTTTTCGATCTCTTCAAGCGTTATACCTACTCCCACATGTCGCTCACATACAAGGGCATACATATCCAATCCTTCTTTTTCAAG
>JAUWGC010000019.1 GCA_030606625.1 Bacteroidales bacterium
GAACCTTGCGACTATGAATGGTTATACATCCGTGATCAGCCACCGCTCCGGGGAGACAGAAGATACAACTATCGCAGATCTGGCTGTTGGACTTAATACCGGAATGATCAAAACCGGTTCGGCAAGCCGGTCAGACCGAATTGCTAAATATAATCAACTGCTAAGAATTGAAGAAATACTTGGAAACTCTGCAAAATACCTTGGTAAAGATTTTAAGTTCGTAAAATAATGTTACGTGTTTGATTATTGTCTATTAGTGGCCAGTGTGACTGCAAATTGCCAAGCCTGACTAGTAAACATTTCAAAACTGATGTAAAAAATTTACCAGGTTAGTTGATTGTGATAATTTCAGCTTTTTCCGGAGGCGGGAACGGGCAGCCTCAAGGGCATGAATACTTTGATTGGTAATTTCAGCTATCTCCTTTGTAGCCATGTTTAACCGTAAAAAAGTACAGAGTTTCATCTCATTCGGAGTAAGATAGGGATATGCATTATATAGTTTTTGCTGAAAGTCTCTATGCGCCTTATTCATATGGATATCCAACTCCTTTTCTTCCTGGCCTTCAATTAAAGATTTCAACTTTCGGATTATATCTTGAACTAGCTCCTTGTATTTCAAATTAGTCTTTTTGTTCAGATATTCCAGTTCCTTTATAATAGATTTGCTCAATTCATTACGCCTGGTAATGTATAAAGCTGTTTCAGTCAGGACATTTTCCCTGAAGGTTAATTCTGCTTCTAAAGTATCATGTTTCGATTTAAGCTCAAGATGATTTTCAATCCTGGCAAATAATTCGAGGTCAATAAATGGTTTTGTCACATAATCAATTCCACCAAGTTTGAATCCTTTTATAACATTTTCTATTTCCGTTTTGGCTGTTAGAAAAATTACAGGAATATCCTTAGTATCCCTGTCTTCCTTTAAATACTTGCATACATCGAACCCATTCATTCCAGGCATGACAATATCCAGTAAAATAAGGTCAAATATTGCCCGCTGGACCATTTGGATTGCAGTATTTCCGTCCTTCGCATATGAAACATTATACTTGTTCTTATCCAATATTTTAGCAATCAATTGAATATCGGAAGGTTCATCATCAACAATCAATATCCGGAATACCTTATCTTCATATGCACTCATTATATCTGAGGAATACAAGATTTAACTTTATCAATTAAATTCGGATAAGATTCCAGGCATATATCAATATTTTCAACATCGAATTCCTTCGCGAAATTTTCAAGCCTCATCCCGAAATCTTTAACAAAATCCAGTTCTGTTTCTTCACCTAATTGGTGAATTTGAAATGCAAAATTTTGTATTTGTTGAAATTCCTTGTTTTTTGATATCTCATGCCATATTTCCATGTAATCCTTTGTCAGCTTTTCCAGGGCATATTCCGCTTTTTGAATATCATAGCCAACTATTTCCGGTTTTAATTCTCCTGTTTCTTCAACATTCTGTGTATCCTCTTTCTGTTGTCCACTTTTGAAGATTTTATTGACTTTCTCGAACAAATCAGAAATATGAAATGGTTTTAACAGGTATGCATCAAATCCGGCTTTCTCAATCCTTTCAACATCTTCTTTCATGGCAAGGGCAGTAAGTGCAATGATCGGAATATCTGTTAATTTATTATTATTCCGTATCAGCCTGGTAGCTTCAAAACCATCCATTCTTGGCATGAGAATGTCCATCAGAATTAATTCCGGTTTATGCTCTTCAGCCATGGTGATCGCAACTTGTCCGTCATGTGCTTCGATGATTTTAATTCCTGCATTTTCCAGGTTTTCTTTAACTAACTTCCTGTTGATATCAGAATCATCAACCAATAAAACGGTTTTCCCTTTCAGGTCAACTTCCAGGTCATCAGGTTCCTGATCGAAGCTAAGTGAAAACTTATGAACCATAACAGCCGGAATATCAACAAAGAAGCTTGTACCTTTGTCTATTTCACTTTTTATTGATATGGTTGCATCCATCATTTCGACCAGGCTTTTAGTAATAGCAAGGCCAAGTCCATAACCACGGTTATTGTCAGCCCTGGATTTCACCTGGGTGAATGGTTCGAATAAATGGTTCCACTCGCTTTTGGGAATGCCGACACCAGTATCTTCCACGATAAAACGCAGATCAACCTCTTCACTGCCAAGAATTGATCTTTCTTCGGTCTGCTGAATTGTTATTTTCACATATCCTCTATCTGTATATTTTATTGCATTACTGACAAGATTGGTCAGAATCTGTTTTATCCTAACTTCATCCAAAATAAGGTATTTGGGAATGTTTTCATCAATTTCAACAAATAAATCAAGTTGTTTTTGTGAAATTTTCATGACAAACATCTGCTTGATCTCCTTGATGATCTTGAAGAGGTTAACCGATTTGAACTGAAGATTCAGGTTGCCTGTTTCTATTCTTGAAATGTCAAGAATATCGTCAATAAGTCCTAAAATGCTATTACTGGATGACTTTATCGAACTAATATACTCTTTCAGTTTCTTATCATTAACATTATTGTCAAGCAGATTGGCAAATCCGATGATAATATTTAAGGGAGTGCGGACCTCATGTGAGAGATTGGAAAGGAACTTGCTCTTAAACCGGTTTGCTTTTTCGGCATTTTCTTTTGACTTTTTTAATTCCTCTTCGAACTTTTTTTGCATTGTGATATCTTGTCCCAGTTCAGTCATACCAATTATCTCGCCTTTTTCATTAAGTACAGGATATCCTGTTATATGTAATATTCGCCCATCCGGGGTTTTCATTTCACTGGAATAGGGTTTACCGGTTTCTTTTGCCTTAAGAACCGGGCAATCTATGCATGGTTCATCCTTTTTCTGCCATACTTCATAACAATTCTTACCCACCAATTCTTCATTTCTCAACCCCATTAACTCCGCTGCAGCTTTACTGGCCCACAATATTTTCAGTCCTGTATCGTAATAAACAAAAAGTTCTGACATACTATTAAGGATGGCTATTTTTTCACGTTCAGTCTTTCTCAAATCTTCCTGAGCCAGTTTTTGAGAAGTAATATCTTCAATTGTACCTTCATAAAAAATTATTTCACCTGAATCATTCCTGATAGCCCTGGCGTTTTCCCGAATGTATTTTATGTTACCATTCCATGTTCGCATAACATCTTCTCTCCCGATTATTTCATCCTTTTCCTTAATTTGATTCTGAAAATCCTCCTTATTGTATAATAAATCAAACCCCGGGTCAGCAAGATCCAAATTTAATAATTCCTCAACTGAATTATATTCAAGTATTTTTGCCATGGCCGGGTTTGCCATGAGGATTACCCCTTCCGGTGTAGTCTGGTAAATTCCGACCGGAATATTATAATAAAGATTTCTGAATTGCTCTTCTGACTGTTCTAACAATTTTTCAGTTTTTAACCGCTCGGTTACATCACATATAACATCAAGAATTTCATTTTTCGATATAGGTACAATCCGAGCCTCAAAATATTTTAATCCGTCAAATGTTTCCAGATCATATTCATACTTTTGGATTTTATTGGTTTCCAATGCCTTGGCGATCAATTTCAAACTCCTTTGAACAAAAGACACCGGGAAATCCAGTTCATCAAGATGTTTTCCAATAAAATTCTCCGGTTTCATTGCAAGTGCCTTATCAGAATTAGTATGATAATCAATGAACTTTCCATTCTTATCTATACGAAAAATGATCTCAGGAATGGCTTTCAGGATTGTTTCATTAAATGACAGAATATTTTTATGATTACCTGGTTCTTTTTCTTCAAGAAAACAAAGCATATTGTTAAACACTCCTCCCCTGTCATGGCTTATCATACTATAACAATCAAATTGAATGTAAGAGCCATCCTTTTTCCTGATCTCCAGTGTCTTTTCATAATGGGTTTTGTGTTCCCTGTACATTGATAAAGTATCCTTAAGAATTTTCCTGGAATTATCAGACAGGTATTCTCCAAGATATTTTCCAATTATTTCTTCTTTTTCATATCCCATCGTTGTAAGCCAAAGTTTATTTACTTCAATCAGCTTCCCTTCCCTGTCCAACAATTGGAAAATAATGGGGGCATTATCAAGCAACTCATGATAGGTATTCAGTTCACCCTTTCCTTCTGATTTAATCGAATGATCGGGGAAATCACCTTTTGAACCAACTTTCATTCCTGATTTTGATTTATTTTGCTGCTTTTCCATAACTGAAAACATAAAAACAGCATAAATATAATAAAATTATACGCATATTAACAAGTATTTTGCGGAAAAATGTAAGGTTATGTGAGGTGGTTTTTGAAACTCAGTGTTTCTGTCTATAGGGATGACTTTTCAGACCTGACTCAGGATTAAATCACTGGCTTTTAAAAATGCTTTTTCCAGTCCCTTAACATTGTTTCCTCCAGCGGTTGCAAAGTGCGGTTGTCCACCTCCGCTACCATTAATTTCCGTAGCCAGATCTCTGATGATATTTCCTGCATTGAATGATCTGTTTTCGATCAGGTCCTGAGTAATGGCAAGTGTTAAAAAAGCTTTTCCCTTGCTGACACTTCCAATCAGCAAGAACAGATTTTCAACGTTTATGAGCATAGAAAAGGCGATATCCTTGATCAATGCATTATCTTCTTCCAGCCTCAATGCCAGAAAACTCACGCCATTGAGCATATGAAGTTCCTTTTTTAATCTATCTTCAATCTGAATTACTTTTTCTTTTTTTAACTTATTGATCTCTTTTTGTAACTGATTATATTCTGCAAAAAGATTTTCAACACCCTTTACAATATTTTTTTGGTTTTTGAACATTTTTTTCAGTTCAGTAATAATGTCAACCTGGTTATTGATAAATTCTTCTGCCTTATCGGCAGTAATTGCCTCAATACGGCGAATGCCGGCTGCAATTGCACCCTCTGAAACAATTTTGAACAAACCGATACGGCCTGTTGCATCAACATGTGTGCCTCCGCATAACTCAACAGAATCACCAAATTTTATTACCCTTACTTCGTCATCGTATTTTTCACCAAAAAACGCCAGTGCCCCCATTTGTTTTGCTTCGCTTATAGGCAAAGATCTCTTCTCATCTAACGGGATATTCAGCCTTATATGTTTATTAACAATTGATTCTATCTGTTTCAGTTCTTCATCGGTCACTTTTTGAAAATGGGAAAAATCGAACCGCAGATGATTAGCATCTACGAGGGAACCTTTTTGTTCCACATGTTCTCCCAGGACTTTTCTCAAGGCGGAGTGAAGCAAATGAGTCGCAGAATGGTTATTGGCTGTCAACTCCCGTTTACTTTTATTAACAACTGCTTTAGCTGTTTTTTGGGGATCATGAGGCAATTTTGTTGTAATGTGAATAATCAGGTTATTCTCTTTTTTGGTATCAATAACCGATATTTTTTCTTCACCAAAAATCAGAATGCCAGTATCTCCGGCCTGTCCCCCGGATTCAGGATAAAAAGGGGTTTTGTCGAGAATTATTTCGAAACAGGTTTTGTTTTGAGCTGTGATCTTCCTGTAACGTATAATATTCACATCAGTTTCCAACTGGTCGTAACCCAGAAATTTGGTCAAATTACCCGATTCTTTCAGGATAACCCAATCATCTTTTTCTTTAGACGCTGCCATACGTGAACGGTTCTTTTGAGCTTCGAGGCCTTTCTGAAATCCATCCATATCCACCATGTAGCCTTTCTCCCTTGCCATCAGTTGTGTCAAGTCCACTGGGAATCCATAGGTGTCAAACAATTCAAATGTAAAATGGCCATCAATAATTTTTTTCTTTGGATTTGCCTGAATATATTGATCAAACTTTCTAATCCCCTGGGATAAAGTCCGGAGAAAAGAAAATTCTTCTTCTGTAATCACTTTTACTATCAGGTCATGCTGTGCTTTTATTTCAGAAAAAGTATCGCCCATTGTATTTATAAGCACCGGGACCAGTTTATTAATGAATGGTTCCCTGACCTCAAGGAAAGTATAAGCATATCTAACAGCTCTTCTGAGTATCCTCCTGATCACATATCCGGCGCCAACATTGGAAGGCAATTGCCCATCTGCAATGGCAAAAGTAATTGCTCTTAAATGATCAGCCACCACCCGCATGGCAATATCTGTCTCATCATTTTTCCCATATTCCCTTCCTGTCACTTTGGCTATCTCCCGGATGACAGGCTGGAAAATATCCGTATCGTAGTTTGACTTCTTTTTCTGCAAAATCATACACAGGCGTTCAAAGCCCAATCCTGTGTCAATATGTTTAGCCGGAAGTGGTACCAACTCGCCGTTACTTTTCCTGTTAAATTCAATAAAGACAAGATTCCATATTTCAATCACCTGAGAATGATCCTTATTTACAAGGTCTTTGCCATTAACTTTTTCCCGTTCTTTTTTATCCCGTATGTCAATATGTATTTCCGAACAAGGTCCGCAAGGTCCTGTTTCCCCCATTTCCCAGAAATTATCTTTTCTGGAACCATAAAGTATCTGATTCGTGGGTAAAATCGAACTCCATATTTTATAGGTTTCTTCGTCGGCAGGCAGTCCATCTTTCTTGTCGCCACTAAAAACAGTAACATATAACCTTTCCTTATCAATTTTATATACTTCTGTTAACAATTCCCATGACCAGATAATGGCTTCCTTTTTAAAATAATCTCCGAAGGACCAGTTACCAAGCATTTCAAACATAGTATGGTGATAAGTGTCATGGCCTACTTCTTCCAGATCGTTATGCTTGCCTGATACTCTCAGGCATTTTTGTGTATTTGCTATACGTCGGTGCTTTATTGGGGTATTTCCCAGAAATATATCCTTGAACTGATTCATTCCGGCATTAGTAAACATCAATGTTGGATCATTCTTTAAAACCATGGGTGCAGAATGAACAATCTGATGTCCCTTTTCGGAAAAATAATTCAAGAATATTTGCCTGATCTCCGCAGATTTCATATATTATGTAACGTTTTTTAATTTAAAACGTTAAATTTTATTACTTTGTGGATTGCAAATTTAGTTTATTTTGTTAATTTTGCTCCCCCACTGATATTAATTATTTTGTACTACCTGTATTATACAGTGTTAAATATACAATATGGCAAAAATACGCTATCAGTTCAATCCAAAATCTTTAACATACGATAAAATCCGTCGTACCGCAAAATCACTGACATTGCGATTCCTCGGATACTTACTAACAGGGATGGGATTTTCAGTTGTTATCATTCTTATTGCATATACGCTTTTCGACTCACCTAAAGAAAGAATATATGAAAGGGAGATAGAACAATACAAGTTACAATATAAGATCCTGAATGATCGTTTCGATCATGTTTTTGCTGTACTTACAGACATTCAGGAAAGGGATGACAACATCTACCGTGTGATTTTTGAAGCAGAACCGATTCCCTGGTCTATAAGGAATGCAGGTTTTGGTGGTGTTGACCGTTATGCCAAATTGGATGGATTCAAAAGCTCCAGTGTCATTATAGAAACCACTAAAAAACTTGACCAGATCACCAGTCAATTAGTCATTCAATCAAAATCATTCGATAAAGTATTTGAGATGGTCAGGAACAAGGCTGAAATGCTTGCATGTATTCCTGCCATACAACCAATTGAAAAAGGCAAGGGAAGGATCGTTTCCGGCTATGGTATACGTTTCCACCCAATCCTTAAATACCGCAGAATGCATTGGGGCATAGATATCTCTGCGCCAACAGGAACACCTATTTACGCAACAGGGGATGGAGTGATAAAATTCGTTGGACGAAAAGGAGGGTACGGTAAAACATGCATCATCAACCATGGATATGGCTATCAAACACTATATGGCCACATGAAGACCATCATTGCTAAAAGGTGGCAGAAGGTAAAACGCGGGGAAATCATTGGCTATGTTGGAAATACCGGCCTGTCACGAGCCCCGCATATACATTATGAAGTTATCTATAACAATAAGAAAATAAATCCTGTCAATTACTTTTATAGCGACTTTACACCGGAAGAATTCGAAAAGGTACTTGAACTTGCTGAAAAGGACAACCAGGTATTGTCTTGATCACTGTTCTGATGACACATTCTGAAAAAATACCAGATAAATTATATTATACCATTGGAGAAGTAGCAGAAATATTCAAACTGAATACTTCACTTATCAGATACTGGGAAAAGGAATTCGATATCATCAATCCCAAAAAAAACAAGAAAGGAAACAGGTTATTCACTAAAGAAGATATTGACAATTTCCACCTGATCTTTCACCTGGTCAAGGAAAAAGGATATACGCTTAAAGGAGCAAAACAGAAGCTGAAAGAACATCCCGAACTCACCTCTCAAAATTTCGAGATCATCAAATCGTTAAAAAAGATCAGATCATTTCTTTTGGATATAAAGAAAGAGATGTGAACTGTTAATGATTAACGCCTGCCCCGACGACCAAAACACAATTCGTCAAAGGATTTTTCCAATTTAACATTTCTTAATACTGTATTTAACATATTTTAACATAAATGCTTGGAACTGTTGAAATATCATCGTTTATCTTTGCGTTGAAAAATTTAAACAAAAATATTATGATGCAGACGAATATTAAAGAATTGAATGAACGCATACAAAAGGAAAGTGCATTTGTTGACATGATCAACCTTGAAATGCACAAGGTTATTATCGGACAAAAGCATATGATTGAAAGGCTAATGATCGGATTATTAGCGAACGGCCATATATTGCTGGAAGGTGTTCCCGGCCTGGCTAAAACACTTGCAATAAAATCACTGGCCAATGCAACAGATGCCAAGTTCAGTCGCATACAGTTCACACCTGACCTGTTACCTGCAGATCTTTTGGGAACCATGATATACAGCCAGAAAAAAGAAGAATTTGTTGTCCGGAAAGGACCCCTTTTTGCAAATTTCATTTTAGCAGATGAGATCAACAGGTCTCCGGCAAAAGTTCAGAGTGCATTGCTTGAAGCAATGCAGGAAAGACAAGTAACCATTGGAGTAAACACATATTCACTTGAAGAGCCTTTCTTTGTGATGGCCACCCAGAATCCGATAGAACAAGAAGGCACCTATCCCCTTCCTGAAGCCCAGGTTGACCGTTTTATGCTAAAGGTTATTATCGGTTATCCGAACAAAGATGAAGAAAAACTTATCATAAGGCAGAATGTCTTAAGTGTTTTTCCTTCCACAAGCCCAATACTCAAAACAGAAGATATTATCAAAGCCAGGGATATCGTCAGGGAAGTTTATCTTGATGAAAAAATAGAAAATTATATTATCGATATTGTTTTCTCTTCCCGTTATCCATCAGAATATAAACTTAAGAAATTCGAACCACTGATCAATTACGGAGCATCACCAAGGGCAAGTATCTACCTGGCATTGGCTGCAAAAGCATATGCTTTTCTCAAACAGCGTGGTTATGTGATACCGGAAGATATCAGGGCAGTTGCACATGATGTAATGCGCCACCGGATCGGCCTGACCTATGAAGCCGAAGCCGAAAATATTACTACTGAAGATATTATCAATGAAATATTAAACACGGTTGAAGTGCCATAATTCAGGTAAATCAAACTTACAATAGTTACCGTTGCACGTAGCAGGATTTACCATTGTGAAACATATTAATGAAATCACTCCCCGACGGGGAATTTAATCCTAAGTAATTAAAGACCTGTTTGTTTTGGAAACTACTGAAATCATAAAGAAAGTCAGAAAGATTGAGATCAAAACCCGCGGATTATCCAACCAGATCTTTTCAGGGCATTATCACAGTGCTTTTAAAGGAAGAGGTATGGCATTCAGCGAAGTAAGAGAATATGAATTCGGTGATGATATCAGAAGTATTGACTGGAACGTAACAGCACGTTTTAACCATCCATATGTAAAAATTTTCGATGAAGAACGGGAAATGACCGTTATGTTGTTGATTGATGTAAGCGGATCAAATGAGTTTGGAACAAAAAAACAACTCAAGGAAGAACAAATGACTGAAATTGCTGCCGTTCTCGCTTTTTCTGCTATTCATAACAATGACAAAGTAGGTGTAATCTTTTTCAGTGACAGGGTTGAAAAGTTCATACCACCAAAAAAAGGCACCTCCCATATACTCAGGATTATCCGTGAACTGATTGACTTTAGGCCGCAAAGTCAAAAAACGAATATTGCAGAAGCGTTAAGGTTCCTGACAAATGCTTTGAAAAAAAGATGCATTTCATTTCTGATATCTGACTTCCTGGATAAAGAATTTGACAATGCTTTAAAAATCGCAAGCCGCAAACATGATATTGTTGCCCTAAAGATATATGACCAAAGAGAAACCGAGCTTCCAAATATTGGACTGGCTCAGGTTTACAACAAGGAAACTAATACCAAAATCTGGGTGGACACTACCCGCAAGGCAGTAAGAAACAATTATTCTAAGTGGTGGAAAGAACATGAAAATTACTTAAACAATCTTTTTTTGAGAAATGGCATTGATATTGCCAACATCAGGACAGATCAGGATTATGTTAAACCTCTCATGCAATTGTTCAAGATAAGAGAAGCAAGATTTTAGTTTTATCATGAAAAAATGGATATACATATTGCAGATTATATGGCTTATTTGTCCCGGAAAAACAACAATAAGCCAGGAAATCGGTGCATATGCATCGATGGATACTTCAGCTATGCTTATAGGTGACCATGTAAATCTCAATATACAGGTTACTGTTCCGGAAGACAACCTGATATCATGGCCTGCTTTTAATGACACTCTGGCAAGCAATATTGAGATCCTTGAAAAATCAGGGATTGATACATCTTCAGCAAGTGCACAAGGTTTAAGGACTTATCACCAACGGCTGTTGATAACATCATTTGATTCCGGCCTTTATACAATTCCCTCCATAAATTTTTACTATGGAAACAGAGATGATACCATCACAAATATTGTCAGGACAAACCCACTTTATTTGGAAGTACATACTATGGAAGTGGATACAACGAAAGCCATCAAACCAATCAAACCACCTCTTCCGGCGCCATATACTTTCAAAGAAGCATTGCCATGGATCTTTCTGGGCTTAGGCATAATTGCCCTGATTTTCTTTATTTATTATTATATCAGGAAACATAAGAAAACAGAACCTATTTTCAGACTGAAGCCTAAACCCAAATTACCACCGCATGTTGTAGCACTTAACAACCTGGAAAAATTACGACATAAAAAACTATGGCAGGGCGGCAGAATAAAAAAATACTATACTGATTTGACAGACATCGTCAGGACATATATAGAAGAACGATTCAACATCCATGCAATTGAAATGACCACTGATGAGATACTTTCCAGTATCCGTGAAAAACAAATCAATTCTATGGCTCAGGATAAACTCAGGCAAACACTTAACCTTGCTGATATGGTCAAATTTGCTAAAGCAAACCCATTGCCGCTTGATAATGATAATAGTTTGAACCAAAGTATAGACTTTGTCAAGGATACAATCCAACAAATTAATGAACTGGTTGACAACCAACAGGAAAATAATACAACACAAGTACTGACAAACAACAAACAAAAATGAATTAATTAAACTGATGCTGACGAATATTGAATTTGCAAATCCGGAATTTTTATACCTCCTGCTGGTATTACCTTTAATGGGATTATGGTACTGGTATAAATTGGGGAGGAGCCATGCTGACCTGCAGGTATCCTCAACAGAAAGTTTTATTCAAAACCATAAAAGCATCAAACAGTACCTGTATCATATCCTGTTTGCTTTCAGGCTGCTCATTATCGGCCTGTTGATCTTTGTCCTGGCCAGGCCACAATCAAGCTTAAGCAGAAAAGACGTTACCATTAAAGGCATTGACATTGTGATATCTCTGGATGTTTCCGGTAGTATGCTGGCACAGGATTTAAAGCCTGACCGTTTGGAAGCTGCCAAGAATGTAGCCATGGATTTCATTGATGGAAGGCCAAATGACAGGGTCGGTCTGGTAATCTTCAGCGGGGAAACATTCACACAGTCACCATTGACTACTGATCACAGGGTAATCAACAACCTGTTTAAAGACATAAAAAGCGGCATGATCGAAGATGGGACTGCAATCGGTGATGGTCTTGCAACTTCTGTTAATCGTTTAAAGAAAAGTGAGGCTATCAGTAAAGTTGTAATCCTTATCACCGATGGGATTAACAATGCAGGCTCTTTAGATCCTGTTTCAGCTGCAGAAATTGCAAAACTTTACGGTGTAAGGATCTACACGATTGGCGTTGGATCAATGGGAACCGCACCATATCCTGTCCAGACACCGTTCGGCATAAGATACCAGAACATGGAGGTTAAAATTGATGAAGCACTGTTGCAAGAAGTGGCTAAAATGACAGATGGAAGGTATTTCAGGGCAACCAGCAACAGAAAACTAAAAGAAATTTACAGGGAGATTGATCAGCTTGAAAAATCCAAGATTGATGTGACAGAATTCAGAAAGAAAAATGAGGAATTTCTTCCATTAGTTCTTTGCGCCCTGATATTCTTTGTTACAGAGTTTTTATTCAGAAACACAATTTTCAGGACATTACCCTGATTATTGGGTTACTGATCGTTATAAAAAAGAGTCGATAGTCGGCAGTCGACAAGATAGTTAAAATGAACTTGAAAGAATGGTAAGGTTTGAAAATATAGAATTCTTATATGCTTTATTTCTGATCCCTGTTTTTATCATCATTTTCTGGCTGATGATGAATTGGAAGAAAAACGCATTAAAACGATATGGTGATGTATCCGTGATCAGCCAGCTCATTCCTGATGCATCGAAAGGACGCCTTATTATAAAATTTATATTAATAATTATTGCATATATTTTTCTCATCATTGGCATAGCCAATCCACAAACAGGATCAAAGCTGGAAAAAATCCAGCGAAAAGGCATTGATTTGATGATTGCATTGGATGTTTCAAACAGCATGCTTGCCCAGGATATCAAACCCGACAGATTATCAAGGGCAAAACAAACCATATCAAAACTGATTGACAAGCTGCAAGGAGACAGGATCGGAATTATCGTTTTTGCAGGAAAGGCCTATATACAATTGCCAATAACCACTGATTACGCTGCCGCCAAATTGTTCTTATCATCGACCAATACAGATATTGTTCCTTCACAGGGAACAGCCATCGGTGACGCCATCCGGCTTGCCATGGAAGCATTTAATAATGATAAACATAATAAGGCCATCATTATAATAACAGACGGAGAAAACCATGAGGGAGATGCTGTTAAAGAAGCCAAAGCAGCAGTTGAACAAGGAATTAGAATATTTACCGTCGGTATGGGACTGTCAGAAGGTGTCCCGATTCCTCTTTACAATTCCCGTAAACAACAGATTGGATATAAAAAAGATAAACAGGATCAAACCATTATCACAAAACTTAATGAAGTTATGCTTCAACAAATCGCTTCCGCAGGTGATGGTATTTATATCAGAGCTAATAACACCCAGGCTGGCTTGAAAAAAGTACTTGACAAGATCAATGAAATGGAAAAGACTGAAATAGAAACACGTATGTTTTCAGATTATGAAGACCAGTTTCAATATTTTATTGCTATCAGTATTTTATTTTTTATACTTGAGTTTGTCCTGTTTGAAAGGAAAAGTAAATGGGCAAGGAGGATCAGCATATTTGAAACTAAAAATTAGAAAAATGAAATTCTATGCATATATAACAGTTGTGTTGCTTTCTTTTATCGGGCTAGCATCCAACGGACAAAGTGAAAACAAGCTTATCCGCAACGGAAACCATTCATATGATAAGGGAGATTTCAAGGCGGCAGAAATTGATTATTTAAAATCCATGCAATCTGATAATCATACATATAAAGGACTTTATAATCTTGGTGACGCGCTTTACCAACAAAATAATTATTTAGATGCAACTGCAGTATTTGACTCAGTTTCATCACTCAAACTTAATAAGCAAACCTTATCCGAAGCTTATTATAATATGGGTAATTCATTGCTCAAACTTTCCAGGGACAGTTCTGAGATCGCCGGGCAGGCTTTGCCAGCCAGCATTGAATCTTTTAAAAACTCATTACGTATCAACCCAAATGATATGGATACAAAATATAATCTGGCTTATGCCCAGAAACTGTTAAACCAGCAGCAACAGCAACAGCAGCAGCAAGACAAGCAAGAGAATCAGGATCAGGACAAACAGAATAACCAGGAACAAGACCAGCAAGATCAGGGAGAACAGGACAAACAAAACAAGGAAGAGCGGCAGGATCAGCAAAACCAGCAACAGCCCCAGCCGAAGCAAATTTCAAAGGAAGATGCTGAAAGGATGCTGGAAGCATTGAAAAATGAAGAGAAAAAAACCCTGGAAAAACTTCAAAAAATAAAGGCAAAAAGTGCCAGAAGGGTTAAATCAGAAAAAGACTGGTAAAAATGGACAATATCATCAGGTATTTATACATTTGCTTATTATACAACCCACAACATGAATAGATCATTATTTGTTTTATTTATCTTGTTGCTTTTTGTAAAAAGCATTTATGCAGATGAGGTGCGATTTACAGCATCGGCAAGGAATGTTGTGTCCGTTGGCGACAGGTTCCAGGCAACTTATACCCTCAATGCCCATGGAAAAGATTTCCGCGGGCCTGATTTTAAAAATTTCCGCATTTTGAGCGGGCCAAATATGTCTACCAGCCAAAACTACCAGATAATAAATGGAAAGATGTCTCAATCGGTAACAAATACATTTACTTATTATCTGCAGGCAATTATTGAAGGCACTTTCGATATTCCGGCAGCCACTATCAAGAACAACGAAAAAACCTTTACGTCAAATACCTTGCAAATTAAAGTTGTAAAAAGATCTTCTCCTGTTTCTGATAATTCAAAAACAGGAAAATCACCACAAAGCAGTTCCCCCATTCAAACTTCCAAACAAACTGCCGAAGATGACATCTTTATTCGTGCATACGTTAACAAGCGTAATCCATATCAGGGAGAACAGATCATCGTCACATACAATATATATACCACAGCACCCCTTTCTCAGATCAACATTGACAAATTATCATCTTTTCCCGGTTTCTGGAGCGAAAACCTGCTTGAAACAGATAATAAATTACACCAATACAATGAGACATATAATGGTCGCGAATACGTAGTGGCAAACCTCAGAAAGATAGCCCTTTTCCCACAGAAATCCGGTGATCTTACCATTAATCCAATGGAATTGATATGTATTGCCCAAATCCGCAAGGAAGGAACAAGAAAGATCAGAGACCCGTTTTTTGACAGCTTTTTTGACGATCCCTTCTTTAATAGCTTTTATCAAAACGTTGAAGTATCATTAAAGTCTAATCCGCTGAAGATCACTGTCAACCCTCTGCCATTAAAAGACAAACCTGTTGATTTCAGCGGGGCAGTCGGCTCCTACAGCATCAAATCTCAAATCGATAACCTGGAACTGAAAACAAATGAGGCCATCAATCTAAAATACATCATTAGCGGACAAGGAAATATCCAACTAATTGACAAACTTAATATAAGCTTCCCTCCTGACTTCGAAACATACGATCCCAAGATCACTGACAATATCAAAACCACCAGCAATGGGATATCAGGAAAAAGAATATTTGAATATCTGCTTATACCAAGAAATGCAGGAGTATTTAAGATCAAACCTGTAAATTTCACTTATTTCGACCTTGCTTCCAAATCCTACAAGATGTTGACCACACCGGGATATACGATCAATGTAGAAAAAGGAAAAGAAATGCAGTCCGGTATTACATATAGCGGAGTAAGCCAGACTGATATCCAATATATTGGAAGTGACATCAGGCATATCAAAACCTTTCCATTTCAAATCAACCAGGTTAACATATTCATACTGGGTTCTTTATGGTTTTATTTATGGTTATCTATTCCTGTTTCTTTATTCCTGGTTATCATGATAATCTGGAGAAGGAAAATCAGGCTTCGTGAAAATGTTGCTTTGGTAAAAAACCGCCAGGCAACCAAGGTAGCCAGAAAGAATCTTAAAAGAGCTTATGCTTACCTCAAAGTTGAAAATAAAAATGAATTCTTTACAGAAATATCACGTGCCTTGTGGGGTTATCTGAGTGATAAGTTTAACATTCCGCTTGCAGAGTTGTCAGTTGAGACTATAAGCGACAGGCTGCTCCAAAAAAAGGTTAAGGACGATACCATCACCCATTTTACTGAAACATTGAATCACTGTGAATATGCAAGGTTTGCCCCGGGTGACACGTCATCAATGATGAATGAAATATATTCTGAAGCCATAAATTTTATCAGAAAAATAGAAAGAGAATTGAAATAATAAATTTAAGTTGCATGAAAAGGATTTTATCCTTCATATCAATTATAATATTATCATGTAATAGCCTGTTTGCCCAGGATCATTTACAGCAAACAATTGCTGAAGCTAATAAGGCATATGACGATGGTTTATATAATCAGTCCATTGAACTTTATCAGGCAGTTATTGACAGCGGTTATACTTCGACCGAATTGTATTACAATCTTGGCAATGCTTATTTTAAGTTAAAAGATATTCCTTCGGCAATCCTTTATTATGAAAAAGCAAAAAAAACTGCTCCAAAAAATGAGGATATCCTTTTTAATCTTAATATCGCCAAAACACGTATTGTTGACAGGATTGATGAAGTTCCTGAACTTTTTTATATTAAATGGTGGAAGTCTTTTGTCAATTTATTTTCTCTTAATACATGGACAATCCTGAGTCTGATTTCGTTCTCCATTATATTTGTCTGTGCCACAGTATTTTTTATCAGCAGAAATACTAATCTGAGAAAGTTTTCTTTCTGGTTTGGCATTCTAATCATTTTCTTTTCTTTTATTTCATTTACAATTTCCTACCAAAAGTATTTTGAATACAGGGAGCAACATGAAGCAATTATTTTTACTCCCACTATAACAGTTAAAAGCTCACCCAACCAAAATAGTATTGATTTATTCGTTATTCACGAAGGCACTAAAATTGAGATCATCGACAAAGTAGAAGGATGGTATGAGATCAGGATTGCAAACGGTAGTGTTGGATGGTTACCTGCTCATGCTATTAAAATGATTTAAATTATAGATAATCAATACCCATACGGATTTCCTCTGGTCACCAGTCATTGGTTGTCTCCCTACTCCTTACTCCTTACTCCTTACTTCCTACTTCCTATTTTACCGATAACTGATTATTTCCAGCCGTTAACTTGGTCAGACTTGTATTTTTTTTTAATTCTTTTATCTTTGTATGAAATAATTTAACCTATATTTGTTAATATTTTTGGCTAATCTAATTTGTATGTATACAAAAAAGATGTAACTTGTGCCACTGATTAGCACCTGTAATTTATTATTTCGTTAAACCAAAAATCAAATTTAACTAATATGAAAAGTAAATTTTTACAATTCAGTATTTATGCGATATTAATCGGGCTCGCCTTTTTCCTTACTTCCTCCATTTTTATTCAAATAGAAAATGAAATTTCAGATGCAAACAATGGCAATGCATTCAAGCCAGCAGCTGAATATCTTGCCAAGATCAGGAACAATCAGGTAACCGGGAAGCTTGATCTCAGGGATGTTCTGAAATCCAGGGAGCAACTTAAAATGAACCAGTCAATGTTTTCCCGGGATTTAGATCTGGAGTGGATAATTTGTGGCCCAAGTAATTTTGGTGGCAGGACCAGGGCAGTCATTTACGACAACAGGGATCCCGATGCTAATACAATTTATGCTGCAAGCGTAAGTGGCGGAATTTATAAATCAACCAACTCAGCTCAGACCTGGACAAAGGTCAATGGAGCTAAAAATTCACTGAATGTCTCCTGTATGGTTCAGGACAATGATGGCAGCATTTATGTTGGAACAGGTGAAAGCTTCGCAGTTCAGGATTTTACAGATTTCGGGGAATTACAATACAATGGCGGATTCGTTGGCAGAGGAATCTTTAAATCCACAGACGGAGATCACTTTGAATTGGTTCCGGGAACAGAACCGGCCATGAACAGCGATACTGCAGCCTGGGCATTCATTAATGAGCTGGTAATTGATCCGATTACTCACAAACTATACACATCAACAAACAAAGGGTTAAGATACTTTTCAGCAAACACATGGAAGATCGTCGAAACAAATGAAGGTGAAATACTGAATAGTAATTCTTTTGATGTGAAAATTGGCTCAGACGGAACAATCGTTACAGACATTGACAATCTTTGCTATGTTTCAGTTACCGGAGATCCAAATGCTTTCGTGCTTCGCTCAACCGGAGACAGTGCAAGTTTACCTAATTCGGACATTGGCAGAATTGAGTTCGCCATTGCTCCTACTAATCCGAATATTATTTATGCCAGCATAGCAAGTGGATCCGGAACTCTAAAAAACATATACAGATCAACAACCAAAGGTGAATATTGGAGTATTATTGCACCAGGCGGATCAGCCAACTTCAACATCTTTGGAATAGGTGACGAGATAGGTTCCGGGCAGGGAATTTATGACAATACAATCGTTGTATTCCCTGACAATCCTGACCGTATCCTTGTTGGTGGTATCAATATGTGGGAAGGCATAAAGGTTAGTGAAGAAGGATTCTTCAATTGGACCATGAAATCTGAAGGGTTAACAAACCAAACCTATGTTGCACCATATGTACACTCTGATCATCATACTTATATATTCAGGCCCGGTGATAACAGGGAATGCATAATCGGATGCGATGGTGGGGTCGCGGCCGGCTATCTCCATTCAGATTATTTCACATTTGCCACACTGGTCAGAAACTATTATACCACACAGTTTTATACAGTTGGTTATTCAGGTTTTAAAAAATTTGTGATTGGTGGTGCCCAGGATAATGGGGTCCAAATCATTATTGGTGGTTCCAACCCTGCAACTGAACAGTATGGATATCAAATATGGCAACCAATTGGCGGAGATGGCGGATATGCTGCCATTTCACTCATAGATCCATACGTGTTCATCTACTCAAAGAATGGTGGACTTATCAGAAGGACCGAAGACGCAGCTCAACATGTATCTCCCAACTTCCTTGCAAGTGAAATTAATATTCCAGAATCCACATTTCTGACAACTTTCCTCCTTTGGGAAAGTTTTACTAATGAGAACAGCAGGGACTCTGTTTTCTTTTTTTCAAGACAGTATAATTACGAAGCAGGAGATAAAGTCCTCGTAGCAAGCAGTAATCGTGAATACCCATTCGAGTACACTCTGCCCCATGCACTTCCAGCAAATGATTCCATTCTGGTTAAGGATATTGTATCTACAAAATTCTTCCTTGCGATTAATGACAAAGTCTGGATGACACAACAAGCGATAAATTTTGCTATTCAACCGTATCCTGAATGGTTCCTGATATCTGATAAATCACATGTCAACTTTGACGGTGACCCACAATGTATTGCTGCAACAACTGATGCCAATTATATATTTGTCGGTACACAGGAAGGACGACTTTACCGGATTTCAAACATAGCACTTGCTTATGATTATAAGAGAGCAGATGTAAGGAGTCCATTCTGTATCATATCCACTACGGAAATCCCGGTCAATATTCCGGAAACTGGTGAACAGATTTCCCAGGTAATCACATCTGTATCCGTTGATCCGAAGGATCCCAATATTGTAATTATCACCTTAGGAAATTACGGGAATGAGCATTATGTTTTCAGATCAACCAATGCATTGGCTGAAGTACCTGAATTCACTTCTATCCAGGGTGATCCCGTCAATGGAGGTTTACCGCAAATGCCTGTGTATTCTTCTGTGATTGAGATGGGCGACCAGAATATTATTATGGTAGGAACTGAGGAAGGTATTTTCATATCCGATAATGTTGGCATTTCCAGTCCTACATGGTACCAGCCTGAAGATATATCAGAAACGACTATCGGCCATACACCTGTCTTTATGCTAAGACAGCAAATTGTTGCAAAGACTCCTGTTCCTGTATGGTTCTGGGATGGTGTTGATACAATATACTACACATTCCCGGGTACTGATAACTACGGAGTTGTTTATGCTGCAACCCATGGCCGGGGATTATTTTACTGCGACCAGTTTGAAAAACCGGTCGGCATTAATGACCCCATTGCTAACAAATCATTCCAAAGTGACATTACACTTTACCCAAACCCGGTTCGTGACAATGTCAACGTTATATTTAACCTTGAAGAACCTTCAGCTGCCAACATATATATTTTCGATATCAACGGCAGAATAATAAAAACTGTTAATTTGAACCGCATGGGAGCAGGACCTGTTAACTATATATTAGATTGCAATACTCTTCCCAATGGAACATATTTCTTACAAATTGTTGCAGGCAAAACCAGAGCAATTTCAAAATTTATCGTAATTAAGTAATGTTATTTATAGAATTTGATCAACCATTATAAATCTATCGATTATGAAAAAATTGTTATCCACGATCTTTTTCCTTTTTATAATAGCGGTAATGAATTTATCAGCCCAGCTCAGGGTCTACCCGCCTTCTCTCGTTTCACCCATTGATGGTGCAATAGACCAAATGCCCAACGTAATCCTTGATTGGGATGCTGTTACAGGTGTTTCCGGAGAAGTTTTTTACGACGTTGAACTAGATACTGACCCTGCATTTCCAAATCCTGCTACATTCAATACCAACTTTTCAGGAATACAAACATCTAAGCTATTCTTCAATGAAACATATTACTGGAAAGTCAGGGCAATTGATGGGGCGGATATTTCCGACTGGTCAGAAATATGGTCTTTCCAGGTGTTGAATACCATAGAACTAAATAGCCCCAAAGACCTCAAAACCGAAATCATGCCAGATCCTTTACTGAAATGGGATACAATCTCCGGAGTGGAATACTACGATATCCAGTATGATACTGTTTATAGTTGGAAATTCCAGAATGTGGAAACAGGGGAAGACCTTCATGACATTTTCTTTATTGATAACACAAATGGATGGGTCGTAGGTAATGGAGGAAATCTCATCCATTACGATGGAACAGAATGGACTGTTATTGATACCATAACTGATAATGATGTTTTTGCGGTTGATTTTATTGATGAAAACAACGGTATTGCAGTTGGTGCAGCAGGAACAATTCTCTATTTCGATGGAACAATCTGGACGGAAGAAACAAACAGTGTAACTACTTCGAACCTTTTTGGAATTTCCATGGTTGATGCTAACAATGCATACGCTGTTGGGGAAGATGGCACTATTCTGAATTACGACGGGACTGAATGGACTGAAATCACCGGTGTTACAGATAAAGACCTGAATGCTGTTCAATTCCTTGATGCAAGCAATGGATGGGTTGCAGGCAATAGTGGCAAGATCTATTATTTTAACGGAACAGACTGGGAGAATCAATCCGTAGGATCAAAAGCATATAATGATATATATTTCCTGGATAATACACACGGATGGGTTTGCGGAGAAAAAGGAAAGATCTATCAGTTTGACGGATCTGAATGGACCTTAATGACAAATAAAGCAACTAAGGAACTTAACAGCATAATATTCACGGACAACATACACGGCTATGCCATAGGTGTAGAAGGCATTTATCTTGAATTGATAAATGGCATCTGGCTTCCCCAAACAATTGGTATCGAAAATGATTTTTATGCATTGTTATTCCTTGATGAAAACAACAGATATGCTGTAGGTGCAAACGGTATAATCCTCAATTTCGACGGAGTAGCCTTTACTTCACCCAATAACATAGTGCATGTGCCCCATGTGACCGGTGAAAAGGGCGAAGTTCAGTTAGAAAACCTGGATTTTGCTGCAACATATTTCTGGCGCGTAAGGTCAAGGAATCCGTCAGATACATCCGGATGGTCCTTGGTCCGTTCTTTCTTAACAATCCCAACAGTTAAACTTATTGAACCGGAAATCAATTCCACCGATCTTAGTCTGAGTGAAGAATTTTCCTGGAAAAAGATTACAGGTATCCTGAATTATACAATTCAGATCGATAGTGATCCTAATTTCACTTTACCAATGAACTTCGTTGTGGGAAATAATTCAATAGTTCTTGACATGTACCTACTGACCTTTGACACAGAATATTACTGGCGGGTCAGGGCAAATCATGGAGCAGATACATCAAATTGGTCAGAAGAATGGAATTTTGAAACAATTAATACTGTTCATAATATTTCACCTGCCAATGGAGCCATTGATATTAAAAAACTTCCAAAATTAATCTGGGAACCAATTACCGGAATTGATGGATATCAATTAATATATGACACATTAGATCTCAATAATCCATGTTTCGATGAATTTATTGGGGATTCTGTCAATGAATACCAGGTTATCACTCCCCTGGCATCTGGAAAAACCTACTATTGGCAACTTAGGGCTTTCAGTGGTATAGACACCACAGTATGGAACACGGCATGGTCATTCACTATTGAAGGCCCACAAGAAATCAATGAATTGATCAATGAATCGCTGGTCAGTCTTTATCCCAATCCAAGCAACGGACAACTTTATATTGAATATAAAACCGGATCAGCTTCGCTAATGAAAATATATGTAATGGACCTTGTCGGACAAATACTTATAGAAAAAGAATTGTATTTTGACAAGGGGAAATCTTCACATGTTATCGATTTGACAAATTTTGCCAACGGCATATACATCGTAAGATTCCAAAGTGGAAATCAATCATTTTCCAACAAGATTTCCATACATAAATAAACTTTATAAATTAGAAAAAACTCTGCGGTGACGCCGCAGGGTTTTTTTTTAATTATATCTTTTACCCAAACTAAAACAAAGATAGAAAGTCAGGAAATAATGTTCACCATCCTCAAAAGCCATAATGGGAACCGGAAATGGATAGAGATCAACAATGGCACCTACTTCCAGTGATTTGATCTTTGAATTGTAAACACCGAATTCAAAATTAAAACCAAACTTCGCATAAATCCCCGGATAAAATTTTAATTCATTTAAACCTTTAACAAAAGGAGCTCTTCCATATATATCGTCAGGAATATGTTTCTCGGGATCGTATTTCTCGGTATCAATTATGTATTCATAATACGAAGCAGTATAATTTAAAATATATAGGTAAAACAAAAAATGGAACTGAAGTATCTATTAATAAAATGATTTTTAAATTTGGAAATGTGTTAGTTATCGGTAGTGTTGAACCTCATTATTTTGCAGGATATACTGGTGGCAGAAAATCAATTATTCCAGGTATTGCCTCCTATCAAACTATCGAAGCAAATCATAAAATGGCAATGAACAGCAAAGCACATTCCCTTGCTCTTAAAGACAACCCAATTCATGAAGATATGATGGAATCTGTAAAATTTCTAGAAAAATTAAATATTTT
>JAUWGC010000165.1 GCA_030606625.1 Bacteroidales bacterium
GTTTGGTATATCACAAATAGTGAATTCACCAACATTTCTTCCGATTATAATAACCCTGAAAACATTAAGCTTTCAAATTATCCCAACCCATTCAAACACACAACAACTATCTCTTTCTCTCTCCCTGAAAATACAAAAAATACAGAGATAATAATTTATAATTTCAAAGGTCAAAAAATCAAAACATTTCCTGTCATCCTGAGTCCCGAATCTTCATTCGGGAAAAGACAATATTCAATTCAATGGGATGGTAAGAATGGATCCGGTAAAACCGTAAACTCAGGGATTTATTTTTACCGCTTAAGTATAAACGGTAAAACAAAATCGGTAAACAAATGTTTGTTGATCAGGTGATTTTTTTTCACAAAATAATTTAAAAGAAGTAATTATGAAAACAAAAAAAATGTATTCCCTGAAAGTTTTAAGCGTATTGTATATAATAGTATTTAGCTTAATCCCATTGTTTCTGAATGCACAAGGTTCGGCTGCCAGGGTATATTCTACTGATCTTGATGGCAGGTTTAATTTAGGATCCGTTATACCTGATATTCTGGAATATTCTGATGCAATTCCTGAACAGATGCCCGGATGGCCTCAAAGTATGGTTGTACCGAGTTATTATGCCCCGTCCGGTGTCAGTCTTGCTGATGTTGACGAAGATGGCTTTCTTGAGATCATTTCAGGTTGCACTGATGGTTCACTTCATGTATGGGATTATCAGGGTAATGAGCTTCCCGGATGGCCCAAAACAGGACTAAATATTATACAATCCAAAGCAGCAGTTGGTGATATCGATCCTGACTATCCGGGCCTTGAAATTCTCGTTGCCGGGAAACTAAATAAGTTGTATGCGTGGCATAATGATGGAACAACAGTTACAGGATGGCCCCTGACAATTGGTGAAACAAGCGGTTTCAGGTCACCTGTACTATTTGATATTGACGGTGATGGTTTTCTTGAGATCATTCTCGGACAAAAAATATATCCTGATGGACATGTAATTGTTTTTAATCGTGACGGAACTATATACCCTGGCTGGCCCCAACTTTTGGATTATATGTGCATTGCAACACCCACAGTTGGAGATGTTGATAATAACGGAGAGATTGAAATTTGTGCGGTATCTTTTAATTCAGTATTTCTCTGGGATAAGGATGGAGTTGCAAAGTCTGGTTGGCCCAAACTAAATGTTGCAGGCGGAATGAGTTATGCTCAACCGGTTTTTGCAGACCTCGATGATGACGGTGATATGGAAATCCTTCATTCATATTATTCAAGCAATACTAATTATGTTGGTATCTATCATCATGATGGCTCGGTTTTTGGAAATTGGCCTCAAATTTACCCGGGACCTCAAACCTATACTATGCCGATAACAGGTGATATTGATAATGATAGTGATCTGGAAATTTTCGGAGGTGGCCACGGATATGGAATCTTAGAAAGGCATCATACCGGGGATACAGTTGCAGGATGGCCTGTTGACATATATAATTTGGAGTGTTCTCCAATAATTTTCGATTTGGATAATGACGGGGAAAGAGAAATAGTTTTCGGTGATAATTCAAGTAGTTTTTATGCATATAACGGAGATGGTTCTATCGTTGAAGATTGGCCCATACCTTCAGGTGGCGGTGCCATGGTAAACAGTGCTGCCGTTGGTGATGTGGATGGAGATGGTGATATTGAAATCGCTCTTGTAGTTAATAATGGAACAGTTAATTTATGGACAATCGAAGATGTACCGTATCAACCTTATTTAACAGATTGGGGCACTTTTTACCATGATATATGGAATACCGGATGGATGCACCCTTCAAAACCTCAAAACCTGACTGCTGACATTATAACCAATTCAATTTATCTAAGCTGGAAGACAAATACAGAACCGGACATTGCCGGTTATAATATTTACAGAAGTAATACTTCAGGAGGCCCTTACACAAAAATCAATACCGAGTTAGTTGAAGATACAACTTATATTGATGTAGCCGGAACAGCGAATGATTTTTACTGTGTTACCGCAGAAATCAAGGCTTGCACAGAATCACGGCTCAGTGATGAAGCATATTTTACAACAGGAACTAAAAATTATGGGTATCAACAACTCTTTTCCATATTTGCCTATCCAAACCCATTTAAACAATCAACAACAATATCTTTTGCTTTACCGGATGAAACAGAAAATGCTCAAATTTTAATCTTCAATACCAAAGGTCAAAAAATCAAAACATTTCCTGTCATCCTGAGCGGAGTCGAAGGACAATATTCAGTAGTATGGGATGGGAAAGATGACTCTGGTAATACTGTTGAAAAGGGAGTTTATTTTTGCCGGTTAAGATTAAATGATAGTTTTTCACAAATTAAAAAAATAATATTTTTATAAACTGCTACTGAACGAGAATACAAAATTATTAATACATAAATTGCATTAAACCACTTAATAATTTAATTCTATAATCGTAAAGTTTATGCGTTTCAGTATAATATCAAATAAGAAAGGGAAAAAATGAAATATTTAATGTTACTATTTTGCATTTTAATTACAATTCATAGTATTTCACAAAAAACCGACCCTGTTTTTAACAACAGGATTGGACATTATGAATATTCTGATTGTATTAAAGATGATTATATCAGATCATCTGGGATTCGTGATACTATTGCTCCATCATTTACTATCAGTCATACTATTAATGGAGATGTAACCATAAATGTTATTTCTGATGAAGATTTATTTGCCGGATGGGTAGATGAAAAAGATGTCTGGTCTGTCAGCAACTTCGATTATTGGTGGTTAAATACACGTCTGACAAAAGATAATCAAAACAATATTTATGCAGCAATCAAATTATACGAATATTCAAATCCGAGTAGTAAATTTGACATGTATAAACTAAATAATAATGGTAATGTTCTTGAAGAATTTAATAATTGGAACGGTCCGGCAAGTAATCCGGTAATTATCAACAACCCTTCCGAAAATATTTATATCGGGCAACCCACATTTGACAAAGAAGGTGTGGTTGACAGCAATAATAAAACATATATATTTTCGGGCAGTGGTAGTATTGTGTTTACCAAAATTGATGCTGACGGAACAGTACTAATTGACGGGCAAACCATTATTACCGATGCCAATTCCTGGACCAACGAGATTAGAACAGCACTTGATACGGATAATAAGATATATCTTGTGTGGTCGAATGATATGCACGATATTACTTATGCTTACTCAGTTGATGGTGGAGATACCTGGTCCGACAAGATTTCATTATACTTAAATACTTCTCAGCAGTTGAATAAGCCCCAGATATGCTGTGATAACAATAATAATGTTCATATAATATGGCAACAATGGACAGGGTCTTCAAACATACTTACTTATATGAAATTATTACCTGACGGTACGATATCTATTGATAAAAGTTCTCTGACCCAAAGCAATAACCAGGTTTGGTCGCCTCAAATGGATATTGATGAAGGAAATAATATACATATAATCTGGGCTAAAAGCAGTCAACAAATTACTTATGCTTACTATACGAAAATTAATGGTAATTTATATGGGAACGGACAATCATTAAGCGATGATGAATTAACTATTATTCAGGAAAACCCATTCTTATTCAACGAAAATATCAGATATCCGAAATGTATTGTCGATGAATATATGAATATACATACTATTTTTGAAAGAGGTGAATATGGTT
>JAUWGC010000122.1 GCA_030606625.1 Bacteroidales bacterium
CTTCATCGTTTCGCTTGTTCAGAATAATATCATCTTTGAAATAACTCCTGGCATACAAATACTGTATTTGCAATCGACTGATATGAATGTCTTCCATCTTTTCAGGAAAATTCTCCCTGATATATTCATAGTCCTCTCTCATGCGGTCATCGAGATAAAGCACAGCTTTATTAACCATGTTCCATGCAGAACGGTCATCCCGGAAACCGGAAATCCCCAAGTGATCCAGATGTCCGAACCCTGTTACAATATGCTGGGTGATGTACCGGCTTTCACGCATCCCTTCAAACCAGGGCCAGCCACCATTGGGCGATTGCTTTTTCTTTAATTTTTGTATCGCACTTGTCAGGTTGCCTGCCATGGTGTTAAGGTCAAACAATAAACCGATCCTTTGTTTTCTCTCACTTTCATTTTGTGCCTGTAAAACCCATGGTGTTTCCTCGAGGATCACGGCTTTCAGATCCTGGTTTTTCTCCAGGTTGGACAGCAAGGCATCCGGGGTCAGATTTTTCCAATTTTCAAAAACACGTTTGATCTTTGGATTGGAGTTTGCAATGTGGGAAGCAATGCTGTTTGCATAAAACCTGCTGAATACCTGTTCTGAACTTTCATATGTATTCTCCATCAGGTAGGGCAAAGCCTGAACGGCATACCAGGCAGGATTGGAAGTGAACTCCAGTGTTAATTTATAATTCCGGATCGTGGTAGATTTGTGGTCGATCAATTTATCAAACCTGTAATGCCTGGTTTCCTTTCCGTTGATGGGTAATGGCAATGATTCAGTCACCATCATGCGGTTTGTCAAAACGGGTATGGCCATTTCTTCACCATCACTGAAATGTCGTGATTGTGCAATGATACGGTATGTAATTGTTTCTACATCTTCAGGAATACTGATGTTCCAATCAACAGCCTGGCTGTTGCCTTTGCTTACTGTGAAGTTTTGCTCTGCCGAACTTTCTTCCGACATTATATCAACCGGCTCCATGGTTATGGTATTGTAAAACTCAAGCTCTACGGTACCTGTCAGGGTCCTGTCTGATAAGTTCACTACCTTGGCACTGAAGGCCATCCGGTCACCTTGCCTGAAAAACCTTGGTGGATTAGGCAAAACCATCAGGTCTTTTTGAGTCACCAGGTCTTTTACAACCTGTCCGACCTTCAAATCTTTGGTATATGCCAGGCCCATCATTTTCCACTTTGTAAGAGATTCCGGAATGATGAATCTTATGATGATATTTCCTTCTTCATCAGTTTTGAGATCCGGATAGAAAAAAGCTGTTTCTTTAAAATCCCTTCTTACCTGAATTCCCGTAAACTCTTTTTTTTGCGGAATTTCAGCGCTTTCTTTTTCTGATTCAGTTACAGGGACTTCATCAACAGGAATTGCTCCGGGCATGGCCTTCGTATCCCTCATCATAGTATATTCCCTAATACCTTTACCCATTAACGGACGATAGCCAGACATTCTGAAACCAAACCAATTCAGTCTGTCATAGTTCCTGAATAACGGTGTTAAAGTCGTGCCGGCAGGTGTTTTGTATATCCGGCTTGTTTTGGTCAGGAAAGCATCATTAATGTTCCATGACATAAAACGGAATAATGATTTATATAGATCGAAAGGCCATTGGTTGGCCTTAAAGGCATCCAGTGAGGCGTCATACATAGCAGCCAGCATATCGGCCGCCACAATATCACCTTTCTTGTCTTTTATTTTGATGTTCCATTCTTCCTGCTGTCCAGGCAATAATTTATTGCGAAAACTGGAAAATTCAATATCCAGCTCTTTGTTTGTATATGGCACAATGATGGTTCCTTTATTTTGGAAACTTCTGTTCAGCCTGACAAAGGTCAGGTTAACACCGATATTACCCCGGTAATTCTCCTGAATGGGGATCTCGATCAGTTTTTGTCCTTTATTCAATTCGAACAGTTCTTTTTTGATAATCTTATCTTCCTGCAGGATTTCATAGAAAACATGGATTTTCTTTTCATTGGTTCCAATAAGGAAAGAAGCAACTTCCCCGGGTTCACCACTATCATCGATCATTGTGAACCAATTAATTGTGTTTACCGGAACTTTACCTGATTCAGGAGAAAACAAAGTAAAATACCTGTCGATTTCAATATCAACACCGAACTTATCTTTTGATTTGATATCCATAACATAGTCACCTGGTTTCCATGCAGTGATGTCTTTCAGTTCAACAGCAGAATCCTTTTCGGTATCAAAATCATAATCAAAAAGCATTTCGATTTTTTCCCAGGTTGATTTGTCGTCTTCATCCGCGTAAGCATCGTTTGGGAAATCTTTATGATATTCCTCTTCAGGAATAATAAAGACATCCGGCCGGGCCCAGTTGCGTTCTCTTAAAATCCTTTCAGGCTGTTTAAGCCTGTATATTTTTATATTTCCTTTAGCCGGCTCAAACTCACCGTTAAGATTGGTAGTTTTGATATAATATTTTTTTGCTTTTTCCCGGTTCAGCTTTTCAGGGATATTAATATCTACAAGCAATGAATTATAGCCTATGTTCACACTCAACTGGCCCGAATGGGTTTCGCCATTGATATCGGTCACGTCTGCATATACCACGTAATTAAATGTGGGTTTGAATTTATTATTAATGCTAAGGTCGGGAATAGCTTTAAAAACAATGAAAAATTCACCGTTTTCATCAGTTGTGGTAAAGCCGTTGGTTATTTCCGTTTCACCGGATACAGGATAAATATCATACCACCAGTTTCTCCAAAAGGGAAACATGGGTTTTCTAACGACACGGTACATGACGTTTGCATGGTCAATATTATTCCCCGAATAGGCCATGGCTTTACCGCTTACTTTCACCATCTCATTCAGCTTATAACTTCCTTTGATGGGATTAAAAACGACTTCAAATTTTGGCCTTTTATATTCTTCGACAGAAATATTTACTGATCCGTGATCACTTTTGATCTGCATATTTCCTGTGAGAACGCCAAGAGGAGCTAAAAATAATCCATTTACCGACCCGTATTCATTGGACACCAGGTTCAGTTCGGAAACCTTCTGATTATTAACATCATAAAAGGCAACAATCGTGTTAAAATCAGGCTTGATTTCATATTTCTCACCGTCATGCTCAAGAATAATTCCTTTAAAATAAACTGTTTGGCCCGGGCGGTAAATTGCCCTGTCGGTGAAAAAATAGGTTTTTATGATCTTTTTCTTTTCCTTCTGGTGTTGACGTTGCTGATAAAAATAATTTGGTGTAACCAGTTTGTCATCTTTATGTATAAACTCAAGCAATAACCTGTGTGACTGGCTACTGACAGTAGGTATGCTGAAATAACCATCCTTATCACTGGTATAAGAATCACCTTTTTTTAATACATATTTCCTGATACTATAGTCATATTCCTGGTAATACGCCTGAATTTGCACGTCTTTCACAGGTGACCCGCGATCTCTGTCCAGCACATAAACATCGACAGACCCATCAGGCTTTCTTTGGCTGATATAGCTGATGTTGGTGATCCAGAAACCACTGTATGTTACGACGGCGTTGTTACAAACAAAGTCCTTGTTTGTCCCTGTCAGTATCACATAATAGCCCAATGGTAGTTTCGGCAACCTGATTTCAACATTATGTTTTTGATAATCTCCTTCGTCAATAAGTTGGACTTCCCATTCTTTATATACCGGGAAATTCCTGTATTGGTTGATCAGCTCTTCCCTCCGGAAATTTTCTCTTAGTTCTTTGTCTTCGTCATGACCCATCCGGATTATACGGAGATAGACATTTGATATATTTTTATAAGATACAAGGCCGGGAAACGGTTTATCTGGCGTATTGGCATAATCAGTTGTTAAAAACAATGATCTGTCCAGAATTTGTTCTTTCAGTACGAGGCAGTTTTTAGAACCAAAGGCATCAGGATAAACGTTTATGGCTTTTTGGACGTATTCGTATGCTTTTTTAATGTCCCACCTGTATTTATCCGATTCAAGAGGATTGTATTGCTGGCCTTTCTCATAATAGAACCTTGCGATCTTATATGATACTTCCGAAGAGCCGGGGAAATCTTTGTACTTGTCTTCAAGCCAAATCAACGTATTCAGGTATAAACTGTCTTTATCCGCGAGGATTGTTTTTGCCCGGACGAAGCCCAGCCTTTTCAGGTCAACATCTATCAGAGCTTCCGGATCTTTATCATCGATATGGAAAGCAATAAGATCCTGCAAGATCTCCATGGCATAAAATTTCAGAGACATCGAGTCGCGTGTAGTAAGTTTTACCTTTATAAATTCATTTGCCTTAGAGAAGTACTCAGGCTTATTGATCTCAAATTTATAAACAGGTTGTGTCAATGAACTTTCGTCATTCATAAACAAATCGGCAGCACGGTGGGCAAGAAAATCATATAGTGTTGGCCTGAATTGCCCGGAACCTTCTTCTTTTTCAAGGATGAGGTCGAAATTAACCAGCGGGATATTTTTCAGGTCATTTGCTTTATCAAGTGATTTAAGGTAATTCGAAATGATCTCTTTCATAATCTTTTGAAGGTCCCAGGTTTCAATATTTTCCTGGTCAATGCCAACAATAATTCCGCGGTCAAGGAACCTAAAGCGGTTAGCCTGGTAATAACTCCAGTAGACCTCAGCGATGACGGAATGCAAGATTTGTTTGATTGGATCCTGTGCTGTTTTGATTTCATCATTCAGTTCATCGATAATCTTCACCATGTAGTTCTCTTCAAAATCAGATTGCAGGCGCATTTTAAACAAAGTAGCCTTTATGAACTGAGGAGCATTTTTTTCCTTTTTAGCTTGTTCATAGATCTTATCAACGATGGCAAGGGCGGATTTTGGCAATCCTTTATCTGTCAGGTCCCGGACTTCTTTCCACATGGCTTCGTAGTTTTCATCGGGCAATACATATGTATTAGTTGGAAAAGTATTGTTGGAATTGAAACCTGAGAAAAGAGCGATTATACCGGTCAGGATAATTATCAGGAAAATTTTTGATCTCATGATTGTGATTTTATTTGAAGATTGAACAACTTTAAATCCGATTAGTACAAATATTATACCCTTTTATAAAAGGGCGTTTTTAATTTATCGATTAACTGAATAGAGCACAAAATTACAAGAATAAAAGAATAGGGGAAATATGAACAAAGGAATGACGAACAGAGGAATAGCGAACAGAGGAATGACGAACAGAGGAATTATAAACCAGAAGGAAAGGTAAGAAATTCAATGATTTGTTATTAATATATATATAAAGGTAGGGACCTTAACGGAAAGGAGGTAAAATCAGGCCTTTACCTCATACGCTTGCAATCAGGCAGGAAAATTTATACATGCAAGGTAGTTTATAGAAAATAAATCTTATTGTTAAACCTGGCTTATTACCGGCCCAAAGGGAGAAAGTTGCCATATCCATAAAAACATTCAGGCAGCCTCTCCCCAAAACCGGTAATAGCTGCTAAATTATTAAATTATGCGGTCTAAAATACTTTTTTTACATTAGTTTTAGCTATGTTTTGCATAAGCTCAACACAGTTTGTTAATGCACAACTTTATGGTAGATGGGTTTTGCCAGGAGTATGCTTAAATACACATGAAACCTACTTACTAACATTTACCGAAGATGGCATTGAAGATCCACCATTAACATTGCCAACATCATTACCATCGGGGGTATTATTTTGTGAAATGGCTGGTGGTGGGTATAATACCAGTTATGATCTTCAATTTTATGTCCTAGGCAAAACTTTGTGTTACGGTAATGAAAGTATCCAATGGAATACAAATGGCAACCTAAATATTTTCAGGCCGGAATATCAAATTATCAATCGCCCTGAAAATGTAGACAAGTATTACACTTTTTTCACTGAATTTGATCAGGGGGAAAATATTGATTATCACTTTTATTATAATGAAATATGTTTTGAAGGAGGTGTACCCCAGGTTTCTGAATCAGAATTCATTATTAATAATGTATATGATTGGTCATATATTGCATTTGCCATAACAGAGGAGGAAAATAATATAAGATACTTATATGCAGCTTCATTGGAATACTATGATGAATTCATATACATCCCGGCAGGTATAAGGAAATGGACAATAACAAAAGATGGTGTCAGTGACAATATGGTAGAAATAATTAATTCCAATAACTCGAGTATTACTGCAGATG
This sequence comes from Bacteroidales bacterium, assembly GCA_030606625.1. GTDB lineage: Bacteria > Bacteroidota > Bacteroidia > Bacteroidales > B18-G4 > JAUWGC01. Next base: position 6,189 of record JAUWGC010000122.1, read on the forward strand.
ATTTCTCTGCCTATAACCTTGAGCTTAAAACTGAAGATGACGGGGATGTTGTTATAGCATGGGTAACTGCGAATACTTCCTCATATGACAAAGTATTTGTTGTAATTGATGGTAATGAAAGCATTTACGATTTGAATTTCGGCCATATCGGAGGTATCGAATTTTCCTCGCTCCATGTTGACATACTGTATGTTTCATGCCCAGATACGGGGATCATTTCCATAAATTATAATACAGGCGCAATCACTGAATACTTTACACCGGATCATGACTACGGACATACTTTTCTGCAAACTGCTCCCGATGGGCATATCTATGCAGTATCAAACGATGGAACAAATTTAGGTAAAATAAATATGCA
>JAUWGC010000151.1 GCA_030606625.1 Bacteroidales bacterium
GTTTGGGCATCCTCCTTCAATTTTCATCCCGTCATTGATCCGCACATTCAGCTGGTTAAACTTAAATCCTCTTACGACCGGATCCAGGCATGTTCCACCCTTGCGAATTCCGGAAACATTGGGTATTTTTCTTAACACATCTCCAATATCACGGGCAGCAGATAATTCAATCTCCCTTTGATCAAGACAATCCATGTGATATGGTTTATCTTTTCTCAAAAAATCCTTAATTTCAACTCCGTTGAGCCGTATCAGGGTATCAGGCTGATCTTTACCTTGCGGATATGCTGACGAAAGGATAATGAATGAAAAAACAATGCCATTAATTATTCTTTTCATAATTAAAATGGTTTAGTGTATACAAAGTTAATTAAAGAACACTATTTATTGTAATTTTATCCAAAAAATACAGCATGAAATTCAAAGTTGGTGATAAGGTCAAGTTCCTGAACGAACCCGGTGGCGGGATTGTCAGCAAGATCATCAGCAGTAACATGGTCAATGTTGCCATTGAGGATGGATTCGATATTCCCACAATGGTAAAGGATCTAATAATAATTGAGAATTCGGGTCATGCCAGCCAGATGTTTGATGAGACTTTTAATGTACCATTGCCTGAACCCACAGGTCAGGAAGAAAATATGCCTTTGGAAAGGACAAGCCCACTCGGCAGGTTTATATCCAAAGGGATTAATGACCCCGGAGTTTACCTGGCTTTCGTTCCGCAAGATCAGCAATGGCTGGTCACCGGCATGCTGGACATCTACATTGTCAACAATACAAGTTTTGACATTCTTTTCAGTTTCTTTATAAATGAAAACAAAGGAAGATATGAAGGCGTTGATTACGGATCAATCCTGCACAAATCAAAATGCCTGATCGAGAGTATCCAGCGGGAAAGCATAACACAGTGGAATACGGGAAGCATTCAGATCCTGTTCCACCAGGATACCCTCAACCAGTTGTTATCGCCAGTCAGCTCCGACTTTAATATCAAACCAATAAAATTTGTCGACGAAAAACAATACGTAGCCTCATCATTTCTTGAGGGTAAATCAATATTGCTATTATTAACTGATACACAATACCATAAACAGGACATTGAAGTTAAAGAAGACAAGAAATACGAAGCTGCCCCCGGTATTGAACAAAAAACAAAAATAGCTAAAGAAGAAACTCTGATTGAAAAACACAAAACCGGGCCACATGAAGCGGTTGTTGATCTGCACATTGGAGAAATCATTGAAAACACCTCAGAACTCAATACCCATGATATGCTCAGCATTCAAGTGGGTTATTTTACCAAATGCATTGAAAGTGCCATGGTTAATCATTACCGGAAAGTCACCTTTATACATGGTGTAGGTAACGGAACACTGAAAGACACTATCATTGAAAAAATCAAAGATTATGAAGAGCTGGAAAATCAAAGTGCATCACTTGCAAAATTCGGTGTCGGTGCTATCGATGTGATATTCCGGTATAAACCTTGAACTTATCAAAATTGTAATATTATGAGAAAGCTTTTATTAATTGTGATAGTTGCTTTTTTTGCCAGTACTGTTATTGCGCAGCAACCTGATACGGTGAAATACTGGAAATTCGGGGGTGATATTTCGTTAACATTCTCGCAAATATCACTTACAAACTGGGCTGCAGGAGGTAAAAGTTCATACTCAGGTATTGCTTTGTTCAATTTTACAGCAAAATATGCTAAAAACAAATCCATTTGGGACACATACTTTGCCACAGCTTACGGAATACAAAAGACAGGGGATAATCCTGCTGATAAAACAGAAGACAAAATAGACCTTTCTTCCACATACGGATACCAATTGAGCAAGAACAAGAAATGGTATGCCAGTTTAACGATGTCATTCATCACACAATATTACAAAGGACATGATCCCAAATATGACACCTTGCTGATATCCGATTTCCTGGCACCCGGTTACCTGATTATTGGTGCAGGTTTTACATTCAAGCCAGTTGATTATTTCCAGGTTACTTATTCTCCTATCTCATATAGATTAACGGTTGTTAATAACCAGGAACTTGCCAATAAGGGAGCATATGGCCTTGATCCCGCTGAACGTGACATTCACGGGAATGTGATAAAAAATGCAAATAAAACCAGGCATGAGATAGGCCAGTCTTTCAAGCTTATTTTCCAAAAAGAAATAGTAAAGAATGTTAATTTCTCAACCCACCTCGAACTTTTCTCAAACTTCATTGACAATCCTCAGAATATTGATGTAAGATGGGATGTTTTGATAGACATGAAAATCAACAATTTCTTAACTGCCACTCTCACAACAAATCTGATATATGATGATGATATTAATGTCAGAGATAAAGATGGTAATGTTGGCCCAAGAACACAGTTTAAAGAAACCCTGGGTATAGGGTTGATTTACAGGTTCGGGAGTGTGTTTGAATGATGATGGTAATTTTTTGTTGACAACAGTCCGCATGCTGCGAAAATATCCTGTCCTCTTGATGCACGGATTGTAGCAATGATCCCTTTTGTTTTCAACATGTTCTTGAAATGTTCAATAGTTTGATCATCCGATCCCTGCAGTGATGTGCCCGGAAAAGGATTAAACCTGACCAGGTTGACCCTGCATTTGATACCATGTAAGATCCTGACCAGTTCTTTAACATGCCGCTCAGTATCATTCAAGCCTTTCAACATGATGTATTCGAATGATACCCTTCTTTGCCTGTTAAAATCGTATTGTTTTATGGTAAATAAAACATTTTTCAATGGATAGAGATTTTCAACAGGCATAAGTCTGCGCCTTTCTTCGTCAAATGGTGTATTCAGACTTACAGCAAGGTGGCATGGGCTACTGTCAATAAAATCCTTCATAGCTGGCAAAATCCCCACAGTGGAAACGGTTATTTTTTTGGGGCTTATGTTAAAACCCCGGTCGGATGTTAGTATCTCCAGACTGTCAAGGACAGCCTGGAGATTGTTCATGGGTTCCCCCATGCCCATATAAACGATATTGGTTAGCTTATCACGCTCAGGCAAACTCCTGACCTGGTTTAGAATATCTCCTGCTGTAAGGTTGGCCTGAAAGCCCTGTTTGCCAGTCATGCAAAAAATGCAGTTCATTTCACAGCCAACCTGTGTCGAAACGCATAGCGTATTACGCTTTTTCTCAGGGATATAAACAGCTTCAACAAATTTATCATCAGCAATGGGAAATAAATATTTTTTAGTTCCATCCACTGAAACCATAACCCTGGAATGTTCGGAAAGGCCAAACTCAAAATTTTCTTTTAATAATTGCCTGGCTGGTTTCGACAGGTCGCTCATATCATTAAAAGATGCAACATTTTTGTTATACAGCCAGCTGGCTATTTGCCTTGCCGTATACCTGGGAAGGCCAAGTTCTTTAACTATCAGCTGCAGTTCATCCGGTTTTTTCCCAAACAACTTTTCTTTTGCCATTCTGCGACTTTTAAAATCATAGTCTCACTGATTTAAAATATTTTAATCCCCAGCACACCAACATAAGTCAGGACAATGGTCCATATAATAATCCCAATATTGACCCACAACAGGAGCTTTTTAGGATTTTTAACGATTGCTATTCCAAGGGCCATTGTCAAATTCGGACCCATGAACAGTGTACCAATTATGCCAAGGCCATGCACACCATACTTATCAAACAGGTTGATCAACTTGTTTTCTTTCTTTAAAAGTTTTGAATCCTTCATGACTTTTGAAAGGTATTTCCTGATCTTTGTTCCGATAAAGAAAATGATAAATATACCAATAGATGCTCCGATAATGGTCATCAAGCATATAAATACAGGATGAATTTTAAGAACAAAACCTACCGGGATGGATTTCCAGATACCCAAAATACCAATAAGCAATATCAACAAAAGATTTCCAATCATAGCTTTAAAAATGTCATTACATCGCAAATATAAAAAAACAAGGGCAATATACTTATTACCCTTGCTCAAATTAAACCAAAACAAATTTTGTATGAAATGACAAATTGTTGTCAATTATTTAAAGGCATGTTCGCCCTAAAACAGCGAAACTCCAACTTGTCCGATACAAGTAAGCAAAATGCTCCAGGCAACAATACCAATATTTGTCCAGAGCAATAATTGTTTTCCGTTTTTTACAATAGTCATACCAACTGCCATGGCAACACCGGGGCCAATGAGGAGCGGTGCGATCAATCCCAGGCCAGGCACCCCGTATCGCATGAAGATACCGGATATCCTTTTATGTTTCTTTGAAACTCCCTTGCTTTTTGACATCCAACCAAAATACCTCCTGACTCTGGTACCAACCAGATAAACCACTATGCTACATAATGATGCACCAAGGATGGTCATAACACAAACCAGAATGGGATTAATATCCAGGATAAAACCTACGGGAATGGATTTCCAGATGCCCAGAACACCTAAAAAGAGAACAATAGCTAAATTAGTTATCATAGTTCAGATCAGAAATTGTTAACATCATCAACAGAATAATCAGTACTTTATGATCTCATTTGTCAATATATAATAAATAATAACAA
>JAUWGC010000189.1 GCA_030606625.1 Bacteroidales bacterium
CCAATACATCACAAAATCCCAGAAGTCATTATGCTTCCCGTTAAGAAACAAGAACAACTCGGTATCCCATTTAACCAATGTTTCCAGCATATAACTACTATTATTTAGTGTCCGTCTTTATTGCCTACTGTCGACTTTTAAAATCATAGTCTCACTGATTTAATTCTTGCCAAATCAGGTCCTTTAACTCTGTAAGGCCTTTGCGGGTAATTGATGAAATAAAAACATAAGGAACGTCCGGCAGGTCTTTTTCAATTTCCTGTTTCAGCTCTTCATCCAGCATATCTGATTTGGAAATTGCCAAAACGATCTTTTTATCAAGCAATTCAGGATTGTATTGTTTTAATTCATTCAGTAAAGTATAAAATTCTTTTTTAATATCTATGCTGTCGGCGGGCACCATTAACAATAACAGGGAATTTCTCTCGATATGCCTGAGAAACCTCAAACCCAATCCTTTGCCTTCATGTGCGCCTTCAATGATACCCGGGATGTCTGCAATGACGAAGGAACGATCATCGCGGTATGAAACAATTCCAAGGTTGGGCCTGAGTGTTGTGAAAGGGTAATCGGCGATCTCCGGTTTAGCTGCAGTTACCACTGATAAGAGAGTAGATTTTCCGGCATTGGGAAAGCCTACTAATCCAACATCAGCTAGTATTTTCAACTCCAGGATGATCCATTCTTCCTTTCCGGGTTCACCAGGCTGAGCATACCGTGGTGTTTGATGTGTCGGGGATTTAAAATGATCATTACCCAGTCCTCCCCTACCTCCTTCCAATAATACCCTGGTTTCCGCCTCTTCTGTTATCTCGCAAATGAATTCTCCGGTATCAGCATGTTTTGCAACGGTTCCCAATGGTACTTCAATAATTGCATCTTTTCCGCTTGCACCCGTACTTAAAGACTTGCCTCCCGACTGTCCGTTCTCTGCCCTGATATGTTTGGTATACCTTAAATGCAATAATGTCCACATCTGGGAACTTCCTTTAAGGATAACATGTCCTCCCATGCCACCATCACCCCCGTCAGGGCCACCTTTAGGAAGATATTTCTCCCGGCGGAGATGAGCTGATCCTGCACCTCCCTTGCCTGAGCGGCAATTGATCTTGACGTAATCAACAAAATTGGAATTACCCATATATTTCCAAATTATTCTATAATCTTATATATATCAGGATAGTTTCGCCCAAAATCATCATAATCCAGGCCATATCCAACAATAAAATCATCCGGTATCTCCATACCAAGGTAATCGATCTTAAAATCTTTCCGGAATACATTCGGTTTGAATAATAAAACTGCAATCTTCACATCTTCAATACCTATATCCCTGAATCTCCTTAGTATGTATTCCATTGTGATCCCCGTATCAACAATATCTTCCACAATGATGACCGGCTTTCCTTCAATCTCCTTATCGATGCCTATCACTTCCATGACTTTGGAAGAGGTTCTGGTACCTTTATATGATGACAATTTCATAAAGGTAACCTCACAATCCAGTCTGATCTTTTTCAACAGACTTGCAGCAAACACAAATGCCCCGTTTAATATAATAACAAAAACCGGTTTTTTTCCGTGGTAATCCTCATTAATCCGATTAGCGATTTCAGTAACGGCTTTTTCAATATCCTCAGCTTTAATAAACAACGAAAAATGCTTGTCTTTAACTTGTACTGTTTTCATAAATAGCAGAGTTTATCAATTATCAATTTGGTACAAATTTAATAGATAACCTTCAAAATATAACTACTTTTGTGCATAGAAATCGATTAGCAATCAATCTTTAAGTTATGAAGCCACTGGTAAGCATCATTATGGGCAGCAGATCCGATTTACAGATTATGGAACAGGCTGCAAAAATACTTGATGAAATGGAGATCCCTTTTGAAATTAACGCATTATCAGCACACCGCACACCGGAGAAAGTTGAAGCATTTGCCAGATCAGCTTATGACAAGGGGATACGTGTCATTATTGCAGGTGCCGGCATGGCTGCTCATTTGCCGGGTGTTATTGCTGCCATGACACCGATACCTGTCATTGGTGTTCCCATCAAAGCTACACTTGAAGGCATCGATGCACTTTTATCCATTGTTCAAATGCCTCCCGGAATTCCCGTTGCCACTGTGGGTATCAATGCTGCCAGGAATGCGGGAATATTAGCTATTCAGATCCTTGCCACAGGTAACCAGGAAATGACCGATAAGATCATCAGCTTTAAGAATAACCTCAAGGAAAAGATCGTAAAAGACAATGAGGAACTGTCAGAGATCAAGTTTAAGTATAAGATATAGGAATAGTGATCAGTGATCAGTTTATAGAAATCAAGGTAGTGTTCCTCACTGGTATCAATATATTATTGAATATCCTGGGAAAAGAGTTTATCACTCAGACTTATATATTAAAGTGCTGAGTTGATCCGGGTCAAATATTTCATTTGCAACCATTAGTATGTCTTCGGCAGTTACTTTTTCTACTTTCTTGTTGATCTCATCCAGGTTATCCACCTTGTGGTCCATCAAAAAGCTTTTACCCATGGAAAGCATCTTATTCAGATTAGACTCAAAGTGGATGGCAATCTGTCCCTTAAACTGTGTCTTGGCTCTCTTTAATTGTAAAGAACCCAGTTTTTGCTCCCTGAGTTTTTTCAGTTCTTTCATA
>JAUWGC010000025.1 GCA_030606625.1 Bacteroidales bacterium
GGGTGGGAATTCCCGCCGCATATTACAGGAGGTCTGGGAACAGCATGTTTTGGCATGACCAGAGGCTTATTGAAACAAGGTGTGGAGGTAATGTTTGTTGTTCCCAAAGCTTATGGGGACGAAAATCAGGAAACCGTGAGGTTAATTAATGCCAGTGATGTTACTATTGATTTCAGGGATGAGCAGTATAAAGAATACTGGAAACGAATTACTTACATGGAGATCGGCTCTAACCTCATTCCTTATGTCGGCCCGGAAGAATTCAAACAACTGATCAGCGATAATGAACTGGAAAAAACGTTCCGCAAGGATGCTGTATTATCCGAAAAATTCGAGTTCTCCGGCAGGTATGGTAAAGACCTGATTGATGAAGTAAAACGATATGCACTTGTGGCATCTGCTGTTGCTGCGAAATATGATTTCGATGTTATCCATGCCCATGACTGGCTAACCTATCCTGCAGGCATTGCAGCCAAGAGCGTTAGTGGCAAACCATTGGTGACACATATGCATGCCACTGAATTTGACCGGTCGGGAGAGAATATAAACCAGAATGTTTACGATATTGAACGAAAAGGAATGGAAGAGGCAGACAAGGTGATTGCTGTCAGTAATTTAACCAGGAATATCGTTACTGACCGGTATGGGATAGATCCGAACAAGGTCACAACCGTGTACAATGCTGTTGAGCCCTCCATGAAGGGTAGCAGTGAATTCAATCGCCATGTAAGTGAAAAGATCGTTACTTTTCTTGGACGGATTACATTTCAGAAAGGGCCTGACTATTTTGTTGAAGCTGCAAAGAAGGTTATCGACAAAGATGACAATGTTCGTTTTGTGATGGCCGGAAGCGGTGATATGATGAATAAGATCATCAGGCGCGTTGCTCAATTGAGAATTTCAAACAAGTTTCATTTTACAGGCTTCCTAAAGGGAGATGATGTGAATCATATGTTTGCCTTGAGTGATGTTTTTGTTATGCCATCGGTTTCTGAACCCTTCGGGATCGTACCCCTGGAAGCCATGCGTTCCAATGTTCCGGTCGTGATCTCAAAACAATCCGGTGTTTCAGAGATCCTGGTGCATGCACTGAAAGTGGATTTCTGGGATATCGATGCCATTGCGGATTCTATTTACGGATTGTTACACTATGAAGGCCTGTCCAAAATGTTCAGGAGATATGGCAAGGGTGAGGTGGATAACCTGAAATGGGAAAATGCGGCGATTAAGATTAATAATGTATATAATAGTTTGATAAATTAATTGAAATAATTTGAAGATATAATCTATGAGATCAATTTGTTTTTATTTCCAGGTTCATCAGCCATTCAGGCTGAAAACTTACCGTTTTTTTAATATCGGCAGTGATCATCATTACTACGATGATTATCAGAACCAGTTCATCATAAAACGTGTAGCGGAAAAGTGCTACTTGCCGATGAACAATCTCTTGCTTGATCTTATCAATGAATACGGTTCAGTATTCAAGGTTAGCTTTTCCATATCAGGAACGGCACTTGACCAGTTTGAAATGTATGTTCCCGAAGTGCTGGATAGTTTTAGAAAGCTGGCCAGGACCGGCTGTGTGGAATTCCTGGCAGAAACATATGGGCATTCCCTCAGTGCCCTGAAAAGCAAGGAGGAGTTCAGCAAACAGGTCAGGAAACAAAGCCAGAGGATAGAACAGCTTTTTGGTGTTAAACCCATTACTTTCAGAAATACCGAGTTGATCTATTCAGACCAGATCGGTGAGATGGTAGCAGATATGGGATATTCTACTATGCTTACCGAGGGGGCAAAACATGTATTGGGATGGAAAAGCCCGAATTACATGTATTGTAATGCAATTAACCCTAAATTGAAAATCTTACTGAAAAATTTCAGGTTGAGTGATGATATTGCCTTTCGCTTTTCACAACAGAGTTGGGAGGAATGGCCTTTGACAACAGAGAAATTCGTGGGTTGGCTCAATGACATAGATCAAAAGGAAGAAATTGTAAATCTCTTCATGGATTATGAAACCTTTGGTGAGCACCAATGGCCGGAAACAGGAATTTTTGATTTTATGAGAGCACTTCCCTCAAGAGTTTTTTCTCATTCCAACTTTACTTTCAATACACCTGGTGAATTGGCTGAAAAGCTGCAACCGGTCGGGGCCATACATGTTCCTTACTCCATTTCCTGGGCTGATGAAGAAAGGGATCTTACTGCCTGGCTTGGTAATGAACTTCAGGATGAAGCATTCGACAGCTTATATGCTATCGTTGATAGAGTCTGGAATTGCAATGATGAAGCCATTATCAGGGATTGGATTTATCTGCAAACCAGTGATCATTTCTACTACATGTGTACCAAGTGGTTCTCAGATGGGGATGTACATAAGTATTTCAATCCCTATGGCACACCATACGAAGCTTTTATCAATTACATGAATATACTTTCTGATTTCGAAATAAGAGTTGAAAAAGCTAGTCAGGGAGCTGGCCTGTCCGGGATCAAAGAAAAACAGGCTGAGCTGACAAATGAGATTAAAAAGGTGGTTAAGAAGAAAGCCAGGAAAACTACTGTTAAGGTCAGGCATGTGGTAAAGGAAGTAAAAAAGGAAGCAAAAAAGAAAGCATTGTCTTTCAATGAATTGGCCACAATTTCAAATGCCAAAGTCAAACAGTTGGCCACGGAAATTGACCTGAAAGAGCTTGTAGTTGCTTTGCAGGATGCAGGTGATGAAGTCAGGGCCAAAATACATGATAATCTGGGTGTCAGGGCTAAGAAAAAGTTTGAACAGATCGAGAATGAATTGGGAAAAGTTAAGAAGGAAGATATTAAAAAGTACAGGGCCAGGGTGGAAAAAGCCATTCGAAAGATGTTTTAAAAGAAACCCCAAAGGTGGCAAGTTGATATGGAGCAAACTAAAATCATAAAACCGGATTATCTTTTTGAAGTCAGTTGGGAGATCTGTAATAAAGTAGGTGGTATCTATACGGTCATATCTACCAAAGCACTGACGCTCGCGAAAGAATTGGGAGATAATTATATTCTTATTGGCCCGGATGTATGGAAAGAAACACGCGAGAACCCTGATTTTATCGAAGATCCGGATATCTTTAAGCCCTGGCGTGAGAAAGTAAGCCAGGAAGGATTGAACATCAGAATTGGAAGATGGAATGTTGCAGGACAGCCTATTGTTTTCCTTGTAGACTTTACACCTTATTTTTCGGTAAAGGATGAGATATTTTATGAATTCTGGGAAAAGTATAAGCTGGATTCATTAACAGGGCAATGGGATTATATTGAGCCCGCATTGTTCGGATATGCTGCGGCCAGGGTGATAGAAAGCTTTTATGAATTCAATCTTAGTGCCAGCGACAGGATCGTAGCCCAGTTTCATGAATGGATGACAGGGACAGGTATCCTTTATCTTAAAGACAAGATCCCTCAGGTGGGGACCATCTTCACGACTCATGCCACAGTCCTGGGCAGGTCGATTGCAGGGAATGGACTGCCATTATATAAAGATCTTAAGAAATATAATGGAAATCGGGTTGCAAAGGATTTTGGGATTGTTTCCAAATATTCACTTGAGCGATTGTCAGCTCAGGAATCAGATTGCTTTACTACGGTGAGTGATATTACTTCGAAGGAATGTTCCCATTTTCTTGGAAGAGAAGTCGATGTTGTCACTGTCAATGGCTTTGAAAATTCTTTTGTACCTGAAAGTAATGTTTTTGAAGAAAAAAGAAAAACCTCAAGGAAGAAAATCAGGGCAGTTATACAGGGAATGCTGAACCAGAAGATTCAGGATGACAGCATGTTCATGATAATTAGTGGGAGATATGAGTATAGAAACAAGGGGATAGATCTTTACCTTGATGCCCTTGGCAAGCTAAATAAATCAAAGGAATTTAACAGGACTGTGGTGGCATTTATTACTGTCCCTGCCCACCAGTCCGGCGTGAAACAAGATCTTGTTGAAAGAATAAAAAATCCCGATTTTCAACATCCGTTGACAGGAGAATATCTGACACATCATCTTTATGATGAGCAAAAAGATCCGATTCTTAAAAGTATCCGGCAGAATGAATTATTGAACAGTCCTGATGATAATGTCAAAGTTATTTTTGTTCCTGCCTATCTTGATGGCCTGGATGGAATATTTGATCTTTCATATTATGATTTGCTGATCGGGTTCGATTTTTCTGTATTTCCTTCCTATTATGAACCATGGGGGTATACACCACTGGAAAGTGCTGCATTTCATATTCCCAGCATTACTACCAACCTGGCTGGATTCGGCTTGTGGGTACTGTCGTTGGGACAAGATGATCAAAAAGGAATATTTGTCATTGACAGGGACAAAAAAGATGACCAGGCAGTTGCTGACATTGTTGAGATTACAACCAATATTGTAAATGAAACACCGAAAGGTATTAATAAGAACAGGAAAGATGCATTAACGATCTCTCAGCAGGCTCTATGGTCAAACTTCATTGAGTATTACAGGCAGGCGTATTCCATCGCTCTGAAAAAAGTAGAAAGAAGAGCTGATCTGTTCAAAGGTAAACTTCAGCAATACAGGTATTTTGAGTTCAAAGATACCAGGCCGATACAGCCCGTATGGGAAAAAGTATATATAAAGGCAGATATACCGCAAAAACTGGAAGGATTGCCGGTTCTTTCCAAAAACTTGTGGTGGTCATGGAATTATGAAGCAGGAGAATTATTCGAAACCATAAATAAGCAAAAGTGGCACTCAACCAACCATAATCCTGTGGCCTTGCTCGAATCACTTTCATATGAGAGATTAAAGGAACTGGAAAGCGACCGGGGATTTGTTGATAAGCTAAATAGGGTTTACAATGACTTTAGGAATTATATGGAAAAAGCTTCTGAAAAGCCTAAGGAGAAAGTAGCTTATTTCTGTATGGAGTATGGTTTACACGAATCCCTAAAGATATATTCCGGTGGACTTGGAGTCCTGGCAGGTGATTACCTCAAGGAAGCCAGTGATTCGAACAAGAATATCACAGGTGTTGGATTATTGTACCATTATGGGTATTTCCAGCAACAACTGTCTGCTTTTGGCGAGCAGGTTGCGGAATATAAACGTCAGAAGTTTACCCAACTTCCATTGACCCCTGTACGTGATAAAGAAAATAATTGGATAAAGATCAGCATAGCCCTGCCGGGAAGAACGCTCTATGCCAGGGTCTGGAGGGTTGATGTTGGCAGAATACCGCTTTTTTTGTTGGATACCGATATTAAGGATAATGCTGAGCGGGACAGAACCATTACCCATCAGTTGTATGGCGGAGATATTGAAAACCGGCTAAAACAGGAATTATTACTTGGAGTTGGAGGTATCAGGATGCTGGATGCACTTGATATCAATCCGGATATTTACCATTGTAATGAAGGGCATGCCGCATTTCTGGGCATTGAAAGGCTCAGGAATCTGGTGCAATTCAAAAAACTTACTTTTAATCAGGCAATCGAGGTAGTCAGGCCATCAACTTTGTTCACTACCCATACCCCGGTGCCGGCAGGCCATGATACCTTCAGTGAAGACCTGCTGCGAACATATATTCCACATTACGCGGAAAGCCTGAATATTAATTGGAACCGGTTTATGAACCTGGGCAGGGTAACGGAAAACGCCGGTTCTGAAAAATTTTCCATGAGCGTCCTGGCCGTAAGGCTTTCACAGGAGGTGAATGGTGTCAGCAAGATACATGGACGTGTTTCCAGGGAAATGTTCAATAACTTGTTCCAGGGATATTTCCAGGAGGAATTGTGTATAGGTCATATCACAAATGGTGTTCACTATCCGACATGGACATCTAAATCTTTCAGGAAACTATATGAAAATGAGTTTGATAAACAGTTCTATCATGAACAGGATGTCCGGAAATACTGGAGAAAGATCCAGGAGATACCCGATGAGGTTATTTGGGAACACAGAATGGAACTTAAAAAAAGATTGGTAAATTTCCTTAGGGAGCGATTAACGGACAATATGTCAAGCCGGCAGGAATCCCCGAACATCATTTTAAGAACAATAGATTCACTGGATGAAAAGAATATGATTATCGGTTTTGCCAGAAGGTTTGCTACCTATAAACGTGCACATCTGTTATTCAATGATTTAGACAGGTTATCCGGGATGTTGAATAACCCTGACAGGCCGGTTCAAATCGTTTTTGCAGGCAAGGCCCATCCAAATGATAAGGCAGGACAGGAATTTATCAAAAGGATCGTGGATATTTCCAGGAAACCTGAATTCATTGGAAAAGTGTTCTTTATAGAAAATTATGATATGTATGTGGCGCAGAACCTTGTGCAGGGTGTTGATATTTGGATGAATACCCCTACAAGGCCGATGGAAGCATCCGGAACAAGCGGACAGAAAGCTGTAATGAATGGCGTGCTGAACTTCAGTGTCCTTGACGGGTGGTGGGCTGAAGCATACAAGGAAAAGGCAGGCTGGGCCATCAAAGAATCAAGGACATACGATAATCAGCAGTTTCAGGATGAGCTGGATGCAGGAACTATTTACAATATCCTTGAAAATGATATTATCCCGCTTTATTTTAAAGTAGACAATAAAAACATACCAACTGAATGGATCACATATATTAAAAACTGTATCTCTGGGATTGCATACCGGTTCACCATGAAACGGATGCTGAATGAATATTATGATAAGTATTATAACAAGCTGTTCGAACAAACAAAGCTTTTTAAAGAGAACAACTACCAAAAAGCATTGGAATTGGCAGATTGGAAACAAAAACTCAGAGAGAGATGGGATCAAATCCAGATCATTTCGGCCAGGATTCCTGATTTAACCCCGGGTTCATTGAAGTTAGGTGATGTTTTTAAGGCCGAGATCAAATTAAATACACATGATATTTCACCTTCAGATATTGGTATTGAAGTTTTATTTAGACAAAAAAACCATGGCAAGGTCGAATGTCCCTTGTTTGTTAAGCAGTTACAACTAACAAATTATAATAATAATATTGCTTCTTTCTCCTGCGAGTTCCCGGTTAAACATTCTGGGGCACTGAATTTTGCATTCAGGATATATCCAAGTAATGAACTATTACCTCATAGACAGGATTTTAACCTTGTAAAATGGATTTAATAACAAATTAACATTCTGAATCCTGAGTTTAGCCTGCATTATTCATGCAGAAGATAAAAGACAAAAGTAAAAAGATAAAAATCAAGTGTTTACATAAAATTTGTTTTAAGACTTTTAAATTACTGGTCAAATTATTGTTTGTTTATTAAATTTATATAACTTTTGTCTTTAACCTTTTATCTTTTATCTTGTTGATTAATTTATGAATTAATCAAGTTAGCATAAAGTTCCATCATTAATAGTTTTCATTAAAATGGTATTATTCAAGAAACTTAATAACCTGATTGGTTGGATAATTTTCCTTATTGCTTCTTTTGTTTATATTTTTACTTCGGAACCTACTACAAGCTTCTGGGATTGTGGTGAATATATAGCAACTGCTTATAAGTTACAGGTTGGTCATCCACCTGGAGCACCTTTATTCCAGATGCTCGGAAGGTTCTTTGCCTTATTCGCTTTTGGTGATACAAGCATGGTGGCGCGAATGGTTAATACCATGTCAGCTTTGTCCAGCAGTTTTACTATCCTGTTTATCTTCTGGACCATTACCATGCTGGCCAGGAAGCTTGTGTCCCCAAATGGTGAATTGACCAGGAACAGGATTTACGCAATCCTTGGCAGCGGCATTGTTGGCGCAATGGCATATGCTTTTTCGGATTCGTTTTGGTTCAGTGCTGTAGAAGGCGAGGTCTATGCCATGTCTTCTTTTTTTACAGCATTGGTCTTCTGGGCTATCCTGAAATGGGAAAGTGTTTCGGAAGAAAAGCATGCAGACCGGTGGATTCTTTTAATCGCGTATTTGATCGGTTTGTCAATAGGTGTTCACCTTCTTAATTTACTTGCCATTCCTGCTATCACTTTTGTAATTTACTTTAAGAAATATCAGAAAATAAACACCAGAGGCATATTGTTAACTCTTGTGATTTCATTCATCCTTTTGGCAGTCGTCATGTTCGGTATAATACCGGAAATATTATCCTTGTTTGCGAACACTGAGCTATTATTTGTAAACACTTTGCATCTTCCATTCCATTCAGGCACCATATTTTTTGCCATCTTATTGATAACATTGATCGTGGTGGGCATAATGTATACACAAAAAGGCGGAGAATTAAGAATAAAGATAATTTATGTACTTGTTGGAATCCTTACCATTATTTTCTTTCTGGAAAGCGGATCCTTTTCCTCGTTGTTGTTCAGGATACTGTTTGCCGGATTGATCATTGGACTTTTCTTTCTTATCAAACGTAACAGGCAACTTCAAAATACAATTATTCTTAGCTTTACACTCATTGTAATAGGTTATACATCATTCCTGATGCTTGTTATACGCTCCAATGCAAATACTCCAATCGATGAGAACAACCCGGAAGATGCCATCAGCCTGATTGCCTATTTGAACAGGGAGCAATATGGTGATTGGCCATTGCTTTACGGTGAATATTATAATACCCCTGTGATTGACAGGAAAGATGGCATACCGGTTTATGTCAGAGACCATGAAAAGGGCAAGTATGTAGTTAAAGATCACAGGAAAAATGGAAAACCAGTCTATGATCCGAAATATACAACCTTCTTCCCAAGGATGTGGAATAGCCAGGAAACACGTTATGTTAAAGAATATAAGAGATGGGCAGGTATCCATAATGATCCGGACAATAAACATATTCCAACCTTTAAAGAAAACCTGAGATTCTTTTTCAGGTACCAGCTTGGTCATATGTATTTCAGGTACTTCATGTGGAACTTTACGGGTAGACAGAATGAGATCCAGGGTAACGGCGACCTCATATACGGGAACTGGATCAGCGGAATCAAATTCATTGATGAATGGCGGCTAGGGCCTCAGGACAACCTGCCATACAGCCTGTCTAGTAAAGCCAGAAATAAGTTCTATTTTTTACCCCTTATACTGGGATTGGTAGGCTTGATATATCAATTCAGAAAAAATTATAAGGATGGATTGATTGTTGCCTTGTTATTTATCATGATGGGTATTGCAATTGTGGTTTATCTTAATCAGAATGCTCCCCAGCCAAGAGAACGTGATTATGCCTATGCAGCATCTTTTTATGCCTTCTCGATCTGGATCGGGCTGGGTGTTTTGTACTTTGTCGATTTCTTGAGCAGAAAGATGAATCGTAGTGTTTCTGCAATCCTGGCAACAATAATATGCTTTATACTTGTACCGGTAAATATGGCGAAGGAAGGTTGGGACGATCATAACCGCTCAGGCCGGTACACAGCATTGCAAATGGCAAAAATCTACCTGAATTCCTGTGCTCCGAATGCTATTCTGTTCACAAACGGCGATAATGATACTTTTCCTTTATGGTACGCCCAGGAAGTTGAAGGTTTTCGTACTGATGTAAGGGTATGTAACCTGAGTTTGCTGAATGCGGATTGGTATATTGATCAAATGTTGAGGAAAGCTTATGATTCTGAGCCCATTCCGTTCTCCTTGTCATGGGATCAATATAAACAGGGGACGAGGGATGTTATTTACTTTGTAGAAAAGGAGAACGTTAAAGGCTATGTTGATTTGAAACAACTTTTCAATATTGTTCATCAGAAAGAGGATAAGCTGAAATTGAAGACAGGGACGGATACTTATGATTATTTCCCGACAAAGAAATTCATGATAAAAGTCGACTCAGCCAAGGTTGTTGAAAATAATACCGTTCCAAAAACACTGGTTGACAGGATAGAACATGTACAATGGAAAGTAGACACATGGGGAATACAAAAGAACCACCTTATGGTACTGGATATGCTGGCGCATAATGACTGGAACAGGCCAATTTATTTTTCTATAACAACAGGGGATGATGCATATATTGGTCTTCAGGATTATTTTTTTGTGGAGGGCATGGCCTATCGCCTTTTGCCGGTTAAAGCCCAGAGTCCTGATGGCCAAATTGCCGGTATCAATACTGATGTGATGTATGATAACCTGATGAATAAGTTTTTCATTGATCTTGCCAACCCCAAAATAATTATAGGTGAGGATAATTTAAGGGCTTCCATGAATCTGAGAAATATTTATGGTCGTTTGGCAAAAGCACTGGTTCTGGAAAATAAAAAAGATTCGGCTATGCAGGTATGTGACCGCATCATACAAATGATCCCGGATGAAACAATCCCGTTTGATTATTTTATAATACCGGTAGTTGAAGCTTATTACGGAGCAGGTGACAGCACTAAAGCAAATAAAATCCTTAACCGGTTGATTGAAATCACTGAGCAGAACCTTGATTATTATTTCAGCTTCACGGGTAATATGGCAGAGCGTATTGATCCTCAACGTCAGCAAAACCTGGCAATGATGCAGCAAATAGCAAAAACAGCTCAGCAGTCAGGACAGAATGAAATAGCTGTGAAAGTAAAAGTGATCTTCGATAAATACTATCAGAGATATTTAGGTAATATATACAGGCCTTGAGTGTAGGTTGAAAGTTGTAGGTTGTAGGTTGTAAGTTATATGTAGTTATTTACGACTCACGGTTTACGAATAAACCAAAATAAAAAAAAGATTTATTTAAACTTATATCGTTACGTTACCAAAGGAAAAAATATTCAGTACTGATGAGAATAAAAAGGAAACATATATATACATTTTGTTTACTGTTATGTGAAATAGTTATTTTGTGGGTTGTTCATCAATGTGCAAATCCTTCCTCACCAACTGGCGGCCCCAGAGACATTTTGCCTCCAATAATTGTTAAGACTGTTCCAAAAAACTACTCTGTAAATTTTAATTCAGATAAGATCTATCTTTATTTTGATGAATTTGTAAAACTTAAAAATGTTTCCAGTCAGGTATTTATTTCACCCCCGGTTGAGAAACTGCCTAAATTTAAGGTGGTTGGTAAATCTGTTATAATACAGTTCGAAGAAGAATTAAGAGACAATGTTACATATGTGATTTATTTGCGAGAATCAATTGTTGACATTACAGAAGGCAATCCTCTGACAGATTATTCTTTCGTTTTTTCTACCGGTAACAAACTTGATTCCCTTTCAATTCAGGGCGAAGTTATAAATGCATTTGGTATATTTCCTGAAGAAGACGTGTTTGTAATGTTATATCAAAACAATAATGATACCATTCCTCTGGATTCTCTTCCATACCTGGTTAAACCTATATATGTTTCAAAAACCAGTAGCAATGGCCGGTTTGAACTGAATAATTTGCGTGGGGATATGTATAAGCTGTTTGCTTTGAAAGATGTAAATAGTAATTTATTATATGATCTTCCCAATGAAGAAATAGCTTTCATAGATTCACTTATATTTCCCATTCACTTGGAACAAATGCCTGATACTACCATGGCAGATACCCTTAATGTTCAAGACACTGTTGTTGCTGATACTTCAGAGAACCTCGGAATGATTTTGGATTCCATACAATCTGCTATACCTGAATACCCTTTTTATTCATTGCGGATGTTCAATGAAATAGATTCTGTACAGAAATTGAAAAGTGCTGAATTAACCAAAGAAAAACTATTATCTTTTATTTTTAGATTTCCGGTGAGACAACCTGTTGTTGAGCCTATTGGCCATCATTTTGAAGAAGAATGGAAAATAGAAGAGTTGAACAGGAACAGGGATACATTAAGATTCTGGTTATTGGATATGGATATTGATTCCCTCACCTTTAAAATTTCTGATGACACTCTGATCCTTGATACTGTTGAACTTCCATTGAAAATGAGAGAGAAGAAAAGAAAACTCCGAAAAGCAGAGCAATCTCCGGTTAACATTAAATACAGCACGAACATCGAAGGTAACACATTGGATATTAATAAGTCTTTAGTAATTAAATATACATATCCCATTATAAATTATGACTTTACCCGGATTTTGTTTATTGAGCAGGAGGATACTATTCCTGTAGATATGTATATTGTTGATATGGGTATCAACCGAAGATCACGGATAGATCATAAATGGAAAGAAAACACTCTGTACACGGTGATCATTACAGATTCTGTTATGACTGATTTACTCAACAGGCAAAATGACAGTATAAATATTGTTTTCAAGACCAGGTCGCTGGAAGATTACGGGTTATTGATAGTTCAGGTCGATCTCCTGGAAACGGTTAACCCTTATATTATTCAATTATTGGATGAAAAGGAACGGGTTATTAATGAAAGGATCATAAGGCAATCAGCACAGCTCATTTTTGAATATCTTAAACCCGGCAAATATTTCCTGAAAGCCATCAGGGATGCCAATCGCAACAGCCGTTGGGATACCGGTGATCACCTAAAAATAATACAACCGGAAAAAGTATTCTATTTTAATAGCCCAATTGATGTAAGGGCCAATTGGGAAATCAAGGAAATTTGGGAAATTGGTACACGAAGTACAAGTAAAAATGCTGTAAACTAAACAGTTACAGTAATTTAATCGGCAATTGTATGTACCCAGTATCAGGAGTAAAAAAATGTAACAGAGTTTCTTGTTCTATGCATCGTCGCAACGATTAATGCAATCGATGATTTCTTTTAATGTTTGACTCTTTAAGAAATAATAAATTTTTTTGCCTTCTCTTTTAGATAAAAGAACTCCTTTGTTTTTTAAGATGTTCAGGTGGTGTGATGCAGAAGCTTGTTCAATGTTTAATTTCTTATAGATCTGGGTTACATTCAATTTGTTTCCAGTATTTAGTAATTCGATAATAGCGATTCTCATTGGATGTGCTATAGCTCTTAGTTTACTTGCAGCAGCTTCAAGTTTTGTAATATCTAACCTTAATTCTTCCATAATATAAAGTTTTTGTAAAAATAGAGAAAAATATATATTATATGCAAATAAATATATAAATATTTTGGATTAATTTTGAAATAAGGAGGTTAGTTCAAATTTCTCATTGTCAAATAGTCCTTTATCACTTAATTTTAAACTTGGTATGACTAATAATGCCATGAAAGATAAGGTCATATAAGGAGCATGAAGAGTAGAACCGAGCTTTTTGGCTTTTTTGTCAATATTCTCATATAACGATGCAATTTCAAAACCATTTTTATTTGACATAAGCCCGGCAACCGGCAAATGCAATACCACAGATTCTTCTTCACTGGTTAGTGAGATACCTCCTTTTTCCCGGATCAACAGGTTTATAGCATCTGCGATCTGCTGATCTGAAGTCCCGACTGCAATAATATTATGGCTGTCGTGTGCAATAGTTGAGGCGATTGCTCCCTTCTTTAATCCGAATCCCCTGATGAAAGCTACCGAAGGTTTGGATTTTTTTTGATACCTGCTCAGGACCACCAGCTTCAATATATCTTTGTCAATATTTACTGTTACATAATTGCTTTCAACCTTGGCAGCTTCAATTACTTTTTTAGTTATCAGCTGTCCGTCAAGTGCCTGAATGATTTTCAGATATTTTCCCCGGGGCTCGACCCGGATATCTTCAGACGATATTATACCGGCCCGAAAAACATTTCCGGCCTCTTCATGAACAGACTGGATCAGAGACTTACTTTGTTCAGCCACCTTAGTGCCCTTAACAAAGGTGGATATTACATGGAATTCCTTTAAATCATCAACAACGATGAAATCGGCGTCATCACCTGGTTGTAGTAGCCCCACATCTAGGCCATAATGCCGGACAGGGTTAAACGTTGCGCTTCTTAAGACTTTAAACAGATCATATCCTTTTGCAATAGCTCTTTTGACGTGTTCATTGATGTGCCCTTTTACAAGATCATTAGGGTGACGATCATCAGAACAGAACATGACCATATCGGGATAATCTTTGATCAATGGGATCAACTCATTAAAGTTTTTTGCTGCACTACCTTCCCTGATCAGGATCTTCATACCGTATTTAATTTTGTCAAGGGCTTCCTGAATAGTAAAGCACTCATGATCAGTTGTAATGCCTGCCTCAATATATTTTTTTGCATCCTGGCCTTTTAATCCCGGAGCATGCCCGTCAATTGGCTTATTATATTTTTTTGCCAGCCTGATCTTCTCAAAAACAACCGGATCGTTGAAAAGAACACCTGGATAATTCATCATTTCCGACATATACCTGATATTATCCATTTTAAGAAGTTCCTCCATTTTATCAGGTCCTAATAATGCTCCGGAAGTTTCAAAATTTGTTGCAGGAACACATGAAGATGCGCCAAAATAGAATTTGAAAGGGACTTTATTTCCGTTTTTGATCATGAATCTGATCCCGGGAATACCCAGAACATTGGCGATTTCATGCGGATCTGATACTGTGCCCACTGTGCCATGTACAACAGCAAGACGAGCAAATTCAGATGGGATCAACATAGAACTTTCAATATGGATATGAGAGTCAATGAAACCAGGAAGAATATATTGTGATTCATTTACAGCTTCTTCGGAAATGCTATCAATCCTGCCATCTTTTATAGTCAATCTGCCAGGAAAAATTCTTTTATTGACAATGTCAATGATATTTCCCTCTATATTGAAATTATTTTTCTGGTACATTCTTTCTATTTTTTTAGTTTTGAAGAATAATTACAGTTCAGCATCTACCATTCTTCTTCGACCTTTTCTGGTTTAGGCTTCATGCCTTCCTTAAGGTTGGGGGTAAATTCTTCTTTAACATATCTGTCAATCTGCTTAAGATATTCGTTCCATTGAGGATTATAGGAAGGATCAGATTTATCAAGCCATTTTTCTGCCGGATATCTTGATTCTCTTTTAAGGAGAAAATTATCAACTGTATACCTGTACCTGGCATCTTTGGCTTCTATTTTGAATGAATACAGGATTACCGCACTTTTTGTTTCACTTCCGTCTTTATTGGTATTTATTAGTCTGAACTGATGCTTTCCTTTGATCACGCCACTTGCAGCATCTCTAACCTTAGTAACATGTATAGGATTGGCAAAGAACTGATGAAGCCACTCGCTGGCACGGTTGAACAATTCCTTTTTGGAACCTTCTTCTACAACAACTTCGCGATAGACGATCATTCCTGTGGTTTCATCAACTGGAATATCCAAGGATGGCGATTTTTCCTGGGCAAATATTGGAAATTGCACCATCAAGATAATAAAAATGAAAAGTTTTTTTTTCATCAGTATCATGTTATTGAATTTGTTTTGATGTTATATATTTTTAAATTCTGCGGCTCTGCCACAGGGTTTTATCATTTCTTAAATCTTGCTCAATGATTAAGGCCAGTATACAAAATTAATATTTACAGTGGAAATTGCATAACAAATATATTGATAAATAAAAAACCCCTCGTAAAGAGGGGTTTTTTAAGTTATAAATGAGTTAAAATTACATCATTCCGGGCATTCCGCCACCCATTCCACCTGGCATTGGTGGTGGGGGCTGTTGATTTTTATCCTTATGTTCAGCAACCACGCATTCGGTTGTGATCAACATACTTGCAATTGATGCAGCGTTTTCCAGTGCGACACGTACAACTTTAGTAGGATCGATAACACCGGATTCCATAAGGTTTTCATATTTTTCGGTTCGTGCATTGAATCCGAAGTCATCCTTTCCTTCTTTTACTTTTTGAACAACCACAGAGCCATCTACGCCGGCATTTTCAACGATCTGTCTTATTGGTTCTTCCAATGCTCTTTTGATGATATCAACACCGGTTTTTTCATCCGGATTTAATCCTTTAATGTTTTCAATTGATTTGATTGCACGCAGGTAAGCAACACCTCCTCCACAAACGATACCTTCCTCAATAGCGGCTCTGGTTGCATTTAAAGCATCATTGCAACGGTCCTTCTTTTCTTTCATCTCAACTTCACTGGCAGCTCCAACATAAATTACTGCAACACCACCAGCTAATTTGGCCAGTCGTTCCTGCAGTTTTTCTTTGTCATAATCAGAAGTTGTGGTTTCAATCTGAGTTTTTATTTGTTTAACCCTTGCTTCGATATCAGATTTTGAACCTTGGCCACTTACAATGATGGTATTATCTTTATCAATGGTTATCTTATCGGCTTCACCAAGGTAGCTGAGATCGGTATCTTCGAGCTTATATCCTTTTTCTTCGGAGATAACAGTACCACCAGTAAGAATTGCAATATCCTCAAGAATTTCTTTTCTCCTGTCACCAAAACCAGGAGCTTTCACTGCTGCAACTTTTAGAGAACCTCTGATTTTGTTAACGACCAATGTAGCCAGGGCTTCACCTTCCATATCTTCAGCAATAATAATCAAAGCCTTGCCACTTTGTGCAGTCTTTTCAAGAATGGGGAGAAGGTCTTTCATGACAGAGATCTTTTTATCATGGATCAGGACGTATGGATTTTCATATACTGTTTCCATTTTTTCGGTATCTGTCACAAAATAAGGTGAGATATAACCCCTGTCGAATTGCATACCTTCAACAACGTCGACGTAGGTTTCAATACCCTTTGCCTCTTCAATGGTGATTACACCTTCCTTTTGTACTTTACCCATGGCTTCAGCAATAAGTTTGCCAATGGTTATATCGTCGTTTGCTGCAACAGCTGCAACCTGTTCAATCTTTTCAATGCTGTCGCCAATTTGTTTGGTTTGTTTTTTAAGACTTTCAATAACTTTGCTGACTGCTTTATCCACACCTCTTTTCAGATCCATAGGATTTGCACCCGCTGTTACATTCTTAAGCCCTGTAGTGACTATTGACTGTGCCAGGATAGTTGCCGTAGTTGTACCATCACCAGCTATATCATTGGTTTTGGAAGCGACTTCCTTTACCATCTGGGCTCCCATGTTCTCAATGGTATCCTCTAATTCAATTTCTTTGGCCACAGTCACACCATCCTTAGTAATGGAAGGTGAGCCAAATGATTTATCGATAATGACATTTCGCCCTTTAGGTCCCAATGTCACCTTTACTGCATTTGACAGTTCATCAACACCTTTTTTCAGGGCTTCTCTTGCTTTAAAGTCAAATATGATATCTTTTGCCATTTTTTTATAATTTAAATTATGATTAATTATTTTACTTGCAATTTTAAAATTTAAATGATTGCCACAATATCCGATTCCCGCATAATGATGAAATCATTATCTTCAAAGGTAATTTCTGTACCTGAATATTTACCGTACAGTACAATATCACCTGTTTTTACTGTCATAGGCTCATCTTTTTTGCCTGGTCCGACAGCAACTACTTTTCCTCTTTGAGGTTTTTCCTTAGCAGTATCCGGAATGATAATTCCGCCAGCAGTCTTTTCTTCAGCCGGGCTGGGTTCGATAATTACTCTGTCTGCTAATGGTTTAATGTTTAATTTTGCCATTTTTTCTTTTATTTTTTTGTTAGACAATATATGTTCTTTCTTTATTGACTTTGCACTGTCATATTTTATGCCAAACTGGATAACAAAAATAAATGTCAGAATTATATGACATTCTGACATTTATTTTTCCTAAGACTTTCTTGATTAATACTATTCCTGTGGAGGAGGTGTTTCGTAGCCTTCAAGTGGCGGAATTTGCATTTCGTTTGCTTTTTCCTGTACTTCACTTATATTCATATCAATATTTGTACCTCTTGGTATGACGAATATCGAGAACAAACTCAATACCAGTAATGCGATAGCAAGTGTCCATGTCGTCTTTTCAAGAAAATCAGCTGTTTTTCTAACTCCCATAAACTGGTTGGAACTAGAAAAACTTGATGCCAAACCGCCACCTTTGGAATTTTGAACAAGTACAACCAGTGTTAACAAAACACAAGTAATAAAAATCAATACGGAAATTATAATATATAGTCCCATCTTTATCTGTTTTTTTAGTCTTGTTTTTTAATGTTCTCAATTTGAGTTGCAAAGTAACTAATTTTTTCCGGATTTTTCAAACTTAATTTCTCATAAATTTCGATCGCTTTCTTTTTATTGCCTTGCTGTAAGTGAATTTTTGCAAGGGTTTCACTGATAATATTGTCATTGTCATGCGTGCTCTTGTTTGCATATTCAATATTGTACCTGAAATCACCATCAGCACGTGAAATGCTGGGCTCATCCTTAATGAATTTGTCAATCAGTTCTTCCTTTGATTTTCTTCTGTTATCGGCCTTTATATCTTTTAAATCATTTACTTTTTCTTCAGTTAATTCAACATCGTTGATCAATTGATTAAGGACTATATTGTTAGGGATAAAAACAAGTGCTTTTTTCAGTTGTTTTGCATACAGTTCTTTGTCGTATTTATAGAGACTTAACAAGTGTAATACCATAGCACTCTGGCAATACGGATATTTTTCAATGATTTCATTCAGGGTTATAACATACTTTTCCGGTATATCACAGGGTGACTGAAGGTATTCTACGAATTGTTCGGAATTCATGTAGTTTGTTTAATGATATTCATTTACCAGTTAACGACTGCTTTGTTGAAAATATCTTCTACGAGCATACTATTTATTTGGTTAATAAGTGTTTCCTGGACATTTGCCAGGTTCTCACTGCTGGGATAGTCCTCAAAACGGCTGAATCTACTCTCAAAGTCCTTTGATTCATCAAAAGTGTTGATATATTTTACTTTCACTATTATGGTCAGGCGGTTCAGGGCAGCCGTCTCATTTGCCTGGATGGCAACCGGCAGGACAGAATAATTGATAATTTCACCATCTATCCTCAAATCGCCTCCTTTGTTAACTAAAGTGAGATTGGTTTCTGAAACGAACTTATCCTTTAATGCTTCTGTGAATTTCTGACTCAGGGTTGGTTCCACCAGTGAGGCATTATTCGGAAACCTTGCAATGGATATAGTCTTTATCTCCGGAGAGATGGAAGCTCCGGTAAAAGAATAAACACCACAGCTAATAATGATAAAACTAATAGACACAAGAAGAAATATAAATTTCACTTTTTGTATGGGAATATTTGATTTTTGTATTATCATTTTTAGCATATACATATTGATTGTGATCGGGGGTAAAATGTTATGCGATATTGTACTCTTTTATTTTTCTGTATAAAGTTCTTTCGGAAATCCCTAATTCCCTGGCAGCATTTTTTCGTTTACCATTGTGTTTTTCAAGAGCTTTTTTAATCATTTCAATTTCTTTCTTTTGCAGTGAAAGTGATTCTTCAAGCACTTCGGATTCCAGTATAGGCTCAGGGAATTGGTCATCATGTGGTTGATGTATCTCAATTTTGTTCCTGATCCCTGACAATTCTTCAAGTTTCTGATCTAGTTGCCGAACAAGTGGGGCACTGGTATCATGAAATTTGCCCTCTTTTTCATCGCTTTGCAATATATCCCCTACAATCTTCTTCAGCTCAGTAATATCCTTTTTCATATCAAATAATACCTTATACAATAAATCTCTTTCAGATATTTCTTTGCTCTGTGCCTTCCCGTTATACAGAATCGGTAAATCATGAAATTTGTGTTCAGGCAGATATTTACGAAGTGTATTGGCATTTATAGTACGGGATTCCTCGATAATAGAAATCTGTTCCGTTATGTTTTTCAACTGTCTTACATTTCCTGGCCACCGGTAATTAATGAGCAGGTTCCTGGCTTCTTCATCAAGTTGTATAACTGGCATGTGGTATTTTTCTGCAAAATCTGCTGCAAATTTTCTGAATAACAGATGTATATCTTCTTTTCTTTTTCTTAACGGAGGTATGTATATGGGGACAGTGTTTAACCTGTAAAAAAGATCTTGCCTGAATTTTCCATTTCTTATAGCTTCTGTAATATCTATGTTTGTTGCTGCGACCACTCGCACATCGGTTTTGATGACCTTTGAAGAGCCGACTTTCAGAAATTCTCCTGTTTCAAGGACCCGGAGCAGGCGAACCTGAGTTGATAATGGCAATTCCGAAATTTCGTCCAGAAAAATTGTTCCTCCGTTCGCTACTTCAAAATAACCCTTCCTTGCTTCATGGGCTCCTGTAAATGATCCTTTCTCATGTCCGAATAGTTCCGAATCTATTGTTCCCTCAGGAATGGCTCCACAGTTGACAGCTATATATGAACCATGTTTACTTGCACTTAATTGATGAATAATTTTTGGAAATACCTCTTTCCCAACACCACTTTCTCCCGTGATTAATACGGTGAGGTCTGTTGGTGCAACTTGTGAGGCAATATCTATTGCTCTGTTTAATAAGGCAGAATTACCTATGATGCCGAATCTCTGTTTTATAGAAAGAATATCCATTCTTATAATATCTTTTAGCAGGATATCTGAAAAATGAAATATCCGGTTGATTAAAATACGTAAAATTAAGCAATTTTTAGGAGTTGTTCTTCACCTCCTTTTTGATTCTTTGGATATGTCCGCGTCCCAGTGCTTTTACTTCACATCCTAACTCGAAGTATTTTCTGATCTGGTCATCATTGAGAATACCAAAACAGTCAATAACCGCAATTGGCCCACCAGCCCAGTTTACAATTTTTTCAGGATCAAGATCAAGATACTGCTGATGTGGCACAGCAAGGATCATAGCATCTGCATTTTCCAAAGCTTTTTGCAAGTCTTTCTGTACACTTATATTTATTAGATGTTCCTGGTTTCTGAAGAATCTTTTCAAGGATTTACCAGGAGCAGGATAAACATCTTGGTTTTCAAGTTCATACCAGTGGTCTACATAGGAATCATGCACATGCATTTCTGCACCCATTTCAGATAATCTCCTGACAACAAGTTCGCTGCCACTATAACGAGTGTCTCCAACATCCTGGCGATAGCTTGCCCCGCAAATTAAAACATTTGATCCCGCAATGTATTTTGACATATTACGAAGTGCATCCCTCGTTAGCTCAGCAACGTGCAATCCCCTCATGTCATTAATATTTATTGCAGCTGGGGTGATCTTAAAAATATCATTACCATCTTCAAAACCAAGTATATGTTTATAAGCCCAATAACCAAGTCCACCATCTTTTGGAAGGCAATATCCACCTATACCGGGACCAGGGAAAATCATATTGCTATGTGTCGGGCGCATTTTAATAGCCTTGATAACCTTGATCAGATCTACTCCGTTTCTTTCAGCAAAAAGGCTCCATTCATTCAAAAAAGCAAGGATAGAAGCACGATAGGAATTTTCAACGATCTTCGTGGTTTCTGACTCTATAGGCCTGTCCATGACTGTTAAAGGAAAATCTTTGGTGTTAAGAACTTCATGGAGAAATTTTTCCACCCTTTCCCTGGCTTCGTCTGTACAGCCTGAACAAACCCGCCAGAAATCACGGATGCTGGCTACATATTCTTTGCCAGGCATTACCCTTTCAAAGCTATGAGCCAATAATGGGATTTCCTGCATTTCCCTTTTTGAAAATTCTTTTTTCATGATTGGCAATGCAACAAATTCGGTTGTACCA